>NZ_JBVVQU010000051.1:0-49717 GCF_055811555.1 Mesorhizobium sp. WSM4813 | reverse complement strand
CTGCGGCGGACAGCACAGGGGGAAAAGTGTAACCCATGTATCCGGTTCAAAGTGTTACCCATCTATCAACTGGACACCGGCAGGCAGATGAGGGGCAGCGCTGCCGAAGAAGGACATAGCCGAGCCTATTTCCCGCCCGGCGGCAGCAGCCTGAAATCCGGCAGGTCGCGCAGCGCCAGTTCCGGCCCGGCCGGCGAATAGACGACGAAGAGCTGCATCGGCCCATCGCCGGTGTTCAGCGTCGAGTGGAAGCGGCTTTCCGGCACATAGATGGTGCAGCCGGGGCCGACCTTCTCGACGACCGGATTGCCGTCCTCGTCCTCAACCATCTGCTCGCCATTGCCTGAGATGACGAAGATGATCTCTTCAGCACCCGGATGGTTGTGGCGCGTGTGGCCCTTGCCGGACGGCAGGTCGACGACTCCGGCGGAAAAGCGCTCAGCACCATTCACCTCGGGCGCCACTGTCAGCGACAGTCTGCCCCAATCGAAGCCGAAGGCGCTGACATCCGTCGGGTAGACAAACACCTTGCTCTTGTCGGTCATCGTCTCGCTCCTTTCTTTATTTCGCGATGGCGTTCGGGGCATCGAGCATGACAGCCTTGAAATCCGCGGTCTGCCTGGCGATCGCCGCCTCCGCCGGCAGCCGCTCCATCGAGCTGGCGCCGTAGAAACCGTGCAGACCCTTGCAGCGTTCGAGAATGTACCGGGCATCGTCCGGCATGGAGATCGGCCCGCCATGGCAAAGCAGGATGACATCCTTGCGCACGACACGCGCCGCTTCAGCGATCGCGTTAATCTCCGTCACACAGTCGTCGAGCGATTTGGCCGACGTCGCGCCGATCGAGCCGCCGGTGGTCACTCCCATGTGAGCGACGACGATGTCAGCGCCCGCCTTAGTCATGGCGCGCGCTTCATCGGGGTTGAACACGTAGGGCGTGGTCAGGAGATCGAGCTCGTGTGCTGCAGCGATCATGTCGACCTCGAGCCCAAAGCCCATGCCGGTTTCCTCGAAGCTTTGCCGCATCTGGCCGTCGAACAGGCCGATGGTCGGAAAGTTCTGCACGCCGGAAAAACCCATCATTTTCAGCTCGGCCAGCAGCAACGGCATGATGACGAAGGGATCGGTGCCGTTGACGCCGGCCAGCACCGGCGTCTTCTTCACCACCGGCAGCACCTCGTAGGCCATTTCCTTGACGATCTCGTTGGCGTTGCCATAGGCGAGCAGGCCGGCAGCCGAGCCGCGCCCGGCCATGCGGTAGCGGCCGGAATTGTAGATGATGATCAGGTCGATCCCGCCGGCCTCCTCGGCCTTGGCCGACAGGCCGGTGCCGGCGCCGCCGCCGACGATCGGCACGCCGCCGGCAATCATCTTGCGGAACTTTTCCAGAATTTTCTTGCGCGGTATGGCGGCCATGTTTTCTTCTTTCACTGTCCGGCGATGTCGAGAAAAGCCGCAACCGCAGCCTTGGCGAATTCGGGATCGTTGATGTGCAGCGGCAAGCGGATCACGCAGCGTATGCCGTTCGGCATGATCGTGCGCTCGATAGCCTCAAAGAGTGCTGCATCGGCCTCTGGGTCGAAGAAAGTGCCGCCTTCGATATCGAGCGCCGAGACTCCCTTTTCGGGAATGAGGAACCTGACCGGGCCGTCGCAGAGCCTCAGTTTGGTGCCGATCCATTCGCCGATCTTGCGGCTTTCGTCAGGTGTCGTGCGCATCAGCGTCACGTTCGGATTGTGCTCGTAAAACAGCCGCCCGCCATAGCGTTCCGGAATGGTCGGCGGCGCCCAGAAATTCACCATGTCGAGCGCGCCGACCGAGCCGACATACGGCAGTTTCGTTCGGGCGATCGCGCCCAAGCGGTCTTCCGTTGCTGGCAGCACGCCACCGAACAGGAGGTCGCAGACCTCGGTCGTCGCGATGTCGATGACACCGGACAGCAAGCCGCTGTCGGCCAGCTTCTCCATGGTGCGGCCGCCGGTACCAGTGGCGTGAAAGACCATGCAGTCATAGCTCGAACGAAGCTGCTCGGCGATGGAAGTCACGCACGGCGTGGTCACACCGAACATGGTGAGGCCGATCGACGGTCTGCCGTCGGGCGGCGGCGCCGGTTTCGCAGCCATGCCCGATATCGCCTGGGCGGCGTTGTGCAGCACGACACGAGACAGCCGGTTCAGGCCGGCCATGTCGGTCACCGACGGCATCATCACGATGTCGGAGATATCGACATAGGGTGCGGTGTCGCCCGAGGCGAGCGTCGAAACCATGATCTTGGGCAGGCCGAGCGGCAGCGCGCGCATGCCTGATGTGATGATCGAAGTGCCGCCACCACCGCCAATGCCGATCACACCTGATATGTCGGTGCGCGATTGAACAAACCGGGTGAAGGCGATGGCCATTGCCGCCACCGCGGTGCCGCGGTCGTCGCTGCCCAGCACGGCACTGCTGCCGCCGGGATGGTGGCCGGCGACCTCTTCGGCCGAGAGATCGACCGGCACGGTTGGGTTGCGCGTTCCGACGTCGACGCGGGCGACAGCGGCACCGGTGGCGGCGACCGCGTCAGCCAGAAAGGCGAGTTCTTCACCCTTGGTGTCGGCGGTGCCGACCACATAGACGCGCTTCATTGCGTTTCCCCGGTTTCAGGCGCGCTCGGCGTTGCCGCCTGCCGCTCTTTGCCCGGCCTTTCGGCATCGCGAAGGCCATTGCAATTTTTTGAGACGCGAGTATCGTATTGACATGAACGTCTCACGTCAACAAGCGGCGGCTTCCGACGATGCCGGTTCTGGGACCGCACGTGGACCGCGCGCGCGCACAAGACGGCTGATGCTGGAGACGGCGACAAGGCTGATGCAGGCGGGCGCCACGCCTTCAGTCAGCGAGGTCGCCGAAGCGGCGGAAGTTTCCCGCGCCACCGCCTATCGGTATTTCCCAAGCCAGGCGGCGCTGGTGCAGTCGGTGGTCGACGAAGGACTCGGGCCGATCCTCACCTGGAAATCGGCCTCGACCGATCCCGAGCGCCGCGTCGTCGAACTGTTCGATACGGCCATGCCGCGCATCGAGGCCTTCGAGGCGACCTTCAAGGCGGCGCTGAAGCTGTCGCTCGACCAGTGGGCGCGACGGCAGGCCGGCACGCTGGGCGGCGAGCCGGCCTTTACGCGCGGCCATCGCGTCGATCTGCTCAAGGACGCGATCGCACCGCTCAAGCACCGGCTGCCGCCACGCGAATTCAAGCGTCTGGCGCAGGCCCTGTCGTTGATCTTCGGCGTCGAAGTGCTCATCGTGCTGAAGGATATATGGGGGCTGGACAGCCGCAAGATGATGTCGGTAGCGCAATGGGCAGCCGGCGCCTTAGTGCGGGCTGCAGTGATGGAATCGATGACCGACGGAGGCAGAAGCGCGCGGACGGCAGCTGCGGAATAATATCGATCTGGTTCGACCAGATGGGGATGCCGATTACTGACAATACTCGGTGCGCCGTAGCGCGAGCAAGGCTCCTGCGTATCAAGGAGTAGGAAAATTTAAGAAAAACAGACAGATGTTGCTGGAATCCGCTTGTCTGAGGCCCTGCCATCGTCCAAGAAAGAGCTTGACGTGCGTCCGAAATTGGTAATACCAGATCAGGACAATATAGCGGATTAAAGGTGAGGGCTGCGATCCAATTCCGGCTGGGCAAGGAGGCTCAAACTGGAACGCTGCTATCACGGGAGGAACTACCAGGGCCGGCCTCGCCGTCGGCTCGCATGATACGGTAGAATGCGCACAAGGGAGGAAATCATTATGCGCAAGACAATGACCAGCATGCTTGCTGGTATCGGCTTAGTGCTCGCCTGCGGAACGTCCGTCTACGCGCAGGATAAGGAACTCACCATCTTCTGGGCTGAATGGGATCCGGCGAACTATTTGCAGGAACTCGTCAACCTTTACGAGGCCGAGAGCGGCGTGAAGGTCACGGTCGAGACGACGCCGTGGTCGGATTTCCAGACTAAGGCGTTCACTGAATTCAACGCCAAGGGCAGCGCCTACGACATGGTCGTCGGCGATTCGCAGTGGATCGGCGCCGCATCCGAGGCCGGTCACTATGTCGACCTCACCGACTTCTTCAACAAGCACAATTTGAAGGAAGTGATGGCGCCGGCGACGGTGAAATACTACGCCGAATATCCGTCCAACTCCGGCAAATACTGGTCGATCCCGGCCGAGGGCGACGCGGTCGGCTGGTCCTATCGCAAGGACTGGTTCGAAGACCCGAAGGAGATGGAAGCCTTTAAAGCCAAGTACGGCTACGATCTCGGTGTGCCGAAGGACTGGAAGCAGCTGCGCGACATCGCCGAATTCTTCCACCGTCCCGACGAAAAGCGCTACGGCGTCGCCATCTACACCGATAACTCCTACGATGCTTTGGTGATGGGCGTCGAGAACGCCATCTTCTCCTTCGGCGGCGAACTTGGCGATTATGCCACTTACAAGGTCGACGGGATCATCAACTCCGAGCAGAACGTCAAGGCGCTCGAGGCCTACAAGGAACTCTATTCCTTCACCCCTCCTGGTTGGGCCAAGGCGTTCTTCATCGAGGACAACCAGGCGATCACCGAGAACCTGGCGGCGATGAGCATGAACTACTTCGCCTTCTTCCCGGCGCTCATCAACGAAGCCTCCAACCCGAATGCCAAGGCCACCGGCTTCTTCGCCAACCCTCCAGGACCGAACGGCGACCAGTTCGCGGCGCTCGGCGGCCAGGGCATCTCCGTCATTTCCTATTCCCAGAATCAGGAAGAGGCGATGAAGTTCCTGGAATGGTTCATCAAGGACGAGACGCAGAAGAAATGGGCCGAACTCGGCGGTTACACGGCAAGCGCCAAGGTGCTCGAGTCGCCTGAATTCCAGAACGCCACGCCTTACAACAAGGCCTTCTACGAAACCATGTTCAAGGTGAAGGACTTCTGGGCGACGCCGGAATATGCCGAGCTGCTCATCCAGATGAACCAACGCGTCTATCCGTACATCACCGGCAATCAGGGCACGGCCAAGGAAGTGCTCGATTCACTCGCCGCGGACTGGAACGCGACGTTCAAGAAATACAACCGCGTGAAGTAAACGGCACTAACGCTCGGAGGGGGCGGGAGCCCGCCCCTTCCGTTTTCTTTTCCGGACAAGGAAGGAACGGGCCTTGGCCACTGCAGTCATGACCACCCTGGATCCCAACTCGCGCTCCGCAGCCCGCGGCATGAGCGACCTCACGATCCGCAATCTCTTCATCATTCCGACGATCGTTTTCCTGATCGTCTTCAACATCTTTCCACTGATCTATTCGCTTGGCTATTCGTTCACCGACTTCCGCGCGTCGAGCCCGGCGGCGGCCAATTTCGTCGGACTGCAAAATTACCGCGAGCTGCTCAACGACCCGTTCATCTGGTCGAATTTCGCCATCACCGCCAAGTATGTCATCGTCTCCGTGGTCGGCCAGGTTATCGTCGGCTTCGGCGTGGCGCTGCTGCTCAACCGCGATATCCCGTTGAAGGGCCTGCTGACGACACTGCTGCTGTTGCCAATGATGCTGTCGATGGCTGTAGTCGGCCTGTTCTGGAAACTGCTCTACGATCCGTCCTTTGGCATCATCAACTATACGCTTGGCCTCGGCTCCTTCGAGTGGCTGTCCAACCCCGACATGGCGCTCTACGCGGTCGCCATCACCGACATCTGGATGTGGTCGCCCTTCGTGATGCTGCTGTCGCTCGCCGGCCTGTCGGCGGTGCCGAAGCACCTCTACGAGGCGGCCGCGATCGACCGCGCCGGCTCGTTCTACACGTTCTTTCGCATTACGCTGCCCTTGGTCGCGCCGATCCTGATGATTGCGATCATTTTTCGCACCATGGAGGCGTTCAAGACCTTCGATCTCGCCTATATCCTGACCAGCCAGCCAACCACCGAGGTGATCTCGATCCGGCTCTACAAGATGGCGTTCCAGGAATGGCAGACCGGGCGCTCCTGCGCGCTCGCCTACATCGTGCTGATCATGATCCTGGCGATCACCAACATCTACGTCAAATACCTGAACAAGGTGAAGGAGCGCTAGAATGGCCGCTGTCACCACCTCTACCGAGCGTTCGCTCAACAAGCTGGCCATCGTCGGTGTGCTGATCATCACAATGATCTTCCTGGCGCCGATCTACTGGATAGCCTCGACGGCATTCAAGCCGCGCAACCTTGCCACCACCATCCCGCCGACGGTGGTCTTCCAGCCGGAGATATCGCCCTTCGTCAAGCTGTTCACCAAGCGCTCGCAGTTGCGCACTGCGCCGACGCCCGAACAATACGCCGCCGCCCCGTGGTGGGAGCGGCTGGTGTTTGACGGCGGCGAGAAGGTGGTGCGCTCGGGCAGAGGCGAGGTGCAGTGGTCCGGTTATCCGAGCCGCTTCATGAATTCGCTGATCGTGGCCATCACTTCGACGATCCTCGCCGTTGGCATGGGCACCTTCACCGCTTACGGGTTTTCGCGCTTCAAGATAAAGGGGGAACAGGACCTGCTCTTCTTCATCCTGTCGACGCGCATGCTGCCGCCGGTGGTGGTGGCGATCCCGATGTTCCTGATGTACCGGGCTGTCGGCCTCAACGACACGCATTGGGGCCTGATCATCCTCTACACCGCCTTCAACCTCAGCTTCTCCGTATGGCTGATGAAGGGGTTCATGGACGAAATTCCGAAGGAATACGAGGAGGCCGCCCTCGTCGACGGCTATACCCGCATGGAGGCTTTCTTCAAGATCGTGCTGCCGGAGGCCGCCACCGGCATCGCCGCCACCGCCGTGTTCTGCTTCATCACCGCGTGGAACGAATATGCCTTCGCGCTGATCATGACCAACCGCCGCGCCCAGACGGCGCCGCCGTTCATTCCCAGCCAGGTCGGTTCCGGCCTGCCCGACTGGACGGTCATCGCGGCCGGCACCTTCCTGTTCCTGCTGCCGGTCGCCATCTTCACCTTCCTGTTGCGCAACCACCTCCTGCGCGGCATGTCCTTCGGAGCGATCCGCAAATGATCCGCCATGCTACAATCCAGCGCACGGCCGAGATCGTGATGGTGCTCGGCATCATCGCGCTCTGCCAGCCATGGAATCTCTTCCTGCACCGCTACGGGCTGACGATCATCATCGTCGGGCTGCTGACGTTCATGATCACCGGCTGGGTCGGTCCGAGGCAGAAGCCGCAGGCGAGCGGCGCGCCGGAAAAAGAAGGTCACCCATGACCCAGATCGAGCTTCGTGGTGTCCAGAAATTCTTTGGCGCCGTTCAGGTCATCAAGGACCTCAATCTCAAGATCGACGACAACGAGTTCATCGTGCTGCTCGGACAGTCGGGCTGCGGCAAGACGACGACGCTTCGCGCCATCGCCGGGCTGGAGACGATCGACGGCGGCGATGTCCTCATCGACGGCAAGCCGGTCCAGCATCTCAAGGCTGCCGATCGCGACATCGCCATGGTGTTCCAATCGTTCTCGCTCTATCCGCATATGAGCGTCTACGAGAACATCGCTTTTCCGTTGCGCGCCATGCGCAAGAGCAAGGCCGAGATCGACGGCGAGGTGCGCTCGGTCGCCAAAGTGCTGCAGATCACCGACCTGCTCGGCAAGAAGCCGTCCGCGCTGTCGGGTGGCGACATGCAGCGCGTGGCGATCGGCCGGGCGCTGGTGCGGCGGCCGAAGGCGATGCTGATGGACGAGCCGATCGGCGCGCTCGACGCCAAGCTGCGCGAGGAGATGCGTGCGGAGATCAAGCGGCTGCACATCAAGCAGGGCTCGACGACCATCTACGTCACCCACGACCAGATCGAGGCGATGAGCCTTGCCGACCGCATCGTCATTATGCATGAGGGCGTTCTGCAACAAGTAGGCAGCCCATCGGAAGTGTATACGCACCCGGCTAATCTGTTCGTCGCGCAATTCGTTGGCTCGCCTGTGATGAACGTCGCAAACGCGGCGGTGACGATGAACGGCTCCGGCGCCAGGGTCACCGTCGACGGGGCCGCGGAAGGGTTCCTTTTCCCGGCCGAACTGGTCGGCCAGCTCGACGCCGCGAACGTCGAACAGGACCGCCTTGCGCTCGGCATCCGCCCCGAAGGAGTGATGGTCTCGCGCGAGCCGGCGGACGGTTATCTGCCGGTCGAGGCGCGCATCATCGAACCGCTCGGCTCCTACGATATCGTCGACCTCAAGGTCGGGGCGCAGATGTTGCGCGCCCGCACCCGTTCCGGTTTCGTGGGCAAGCCGGGGGTCCAGGTCTTCGCCAAGCTCGACCCGGCGCAGGCGCACTTCTTCGACACGACAAGCGGCAATTCGCTGGGGGTGAGACTCTGATGGCCCATATCCAGCTCAAGAACATTTCGAAGACATTCGGCAATCACACCGCATTGACCGGGCTCAATCTCGACATTGCCGACGGCGAGTTCTTCGTGCTGCTCGGCGAGACCGGCGCCGGCAAGACGACGACGCTGCGCATGATCGCCGGCCTGGAAAAGCCGGACGAGGGGCAGATATTCATCGACGGCGCTGATGTCGCTGACTGGGGCGCGGCCGAGCGCGACGTGGCGCTGGTTCTGCAGCAATACTCCCTTTATCCGCGCTACACGGTGCGCGAAAACCTCGAATTTCCGCTGAAGCCAAAAATCCGCCGCATCGAGCCCGACGAGATCAAGACGCGCGTCGACCGCGTCGCCAGGACCTTGCGCATCGAGCATCTGCTCGACCGCAAGACGGATCGCCTTTCTGGCGGCGAGATGCAGCGCGTCTCGATTGGCCGCGCCATCGTCAGGAAACCCCGCGTATTCCTGATGGATGAGCCCCTTTCGGCGCTCGATGCCAAGCTGCGCGAGGCGCTGCGCACCGAGCTGAAGAACATCCAAATGAACCTTGGTCAGACCTTCCTGTTCGTCACGCACGATCAGATCGAGGCGATGTCGATGGGCGACAAGGTTGGCGTGCTCAATCATGGCCGCATCGTCCAGACCGGCACGCCGTATGAGATCTACAACAATCCGCGCGACACCTATGTGGCGAGCTTCGTCGGCTCGCCGCCGATGAACCTCATCGACGGCAAGCTCGTCAACGGCCGCGCGGTGATAGCACCGTTGAATTTCGAGCTGCCTTTTACGGGGGGTGCCAAGACGAGCGGTGCGACCGACGGCCGCCCGCTCGTCTTCGGTATTCGTCCCGAGGATGTCTATCTCGAGAGCGGGGCGCCGGTGGAAGCGCGCGTCCACGATGTCGAGAACCATGGCGTCGAAAAGATCCTGACCCTGCGGGTCGGCGACGCCATGCTGCGCGCCACGGTGCCGGCCAGAACCGATGTCGAGATCGAGCAGCCGGTGCGCTTTGCCTGGGATCCGGACAAGGTGGTGCTGTTCGACAAGGGGAGCGGGATTAGTCTCCGCCACGCGGGCTAGCGGTTCATCGTTTCACGGAAACGCCGAACCGCTCTATCTCTTTGTTTTTGCGCAATTCCCTAGGGAAAGCGCTAAGCGCTTTTCCCGGGAAAACCGTTTCACACATTTCCTGGAATTGCTCTAAGCGCACCCGTTGGGCGGGTGGATGCTAAGCGGCTTGAAGCCTCCGGCCAGGCTTAGCCGGCTTGACGGGTCTCAGCCTGTTCCTCGGCTCGGAAATGGCTGGGAGCCGATCCGATGACGCGCTTGAACGCCCGACTGAAGGACGCGTCGGATTCATAGCCCAGGCGTGCGGCGACGACGGAAATCTTCAGCCGGTCGCGGACCAGCCATTGCCGTGCTTGGTGCATTCTCACTTGGGTGACATATCTCGCCGGCGTTTCGCCGACGATCGTCGCGAAGCGTTCCGCGAAGCCTGATCTCGAGGCGCCCATCATCCTGGCCAGCGTTTCCACCGTCCAGTCGCGGTCCGGTTCGAGGTGGATCGCGGCCAGCACGCGCCCAATCTCCCGATCCCTCACTGCCGCAATCCAGCCGGACGAGTCGCCGCAACCGCGCTCGACCCATGACCGGATGACAGTGGCGGCCAGAACATCGGCAAGCCGTGCCAGGATGCCGCCGGATCCGACGCGCTCCATCGTCACTTCGCGGGCCATCGCCTCCAGCAGATGCGGGATACCCGGCTCATAGGCTTCCAACTCGTGCGCGCGCATCACGTCCGGCATCATGCCGAGCAATGGGTGCAAGCCGTCGAGATTGAAATACATGCTGCCAAAAAACAGCAGCGTCCCCGGCCGGCAACCTTCATTGGACATGCAGTAAACGTTCTTGCAGACCTCGGCGACCTCATAGCCCTGGATCGGCGAAGCCTCGGTGCCCGGCTCGCTCGCCAGGACGTGTGCCGCACCGCGCGGCAGCAGCACCGCGTCGCCCGCCTTGAGCTCGACCCATTCGCCGGACGGCTGCAGCAGCCAGCATCCCTTGCGGCCGATGAAATGAAACCGCGCCGCCGTCTGGGCCGGAAACTCCAGGCCCCAGGGTTCCTGCATTTCACAGCGGCCGTATTCGACGCCGTCGAGCCGTAACCCGCGCAATATGTCCGTCAGCGGATCGCCGGTGATCGGAACTTTGGACGAATGGTCAAGCATGATGGTGTTTCTAGCATGGAAACTCCAGACGGTCACTCCCTATGTTGCACTTGCAGCCGAATGTTGCGCTGCAACCAGATCGGAGATCCCACCATGACCGAACCCGCGACAGGCGTCATCGACGCCGTTCTCGATCCCGCGGAAACCGACGAACGAGCCGAGCCGGCGTGGGGGGCCGTCGTATCGCTCGCGCTCGGTGTGTTTGGGCTGGTGACCGCAGAATTCCTGCCTGCCAGCCTGCTGACGCCGCTGGCGCAGGACCTCGGCGTGTCGGAAGGCACTGCCGGCCAGGCGGTGACGGCGACCGCCGTTGTCGGCGCGATAGCGGCCCCGACCATCGCTATTGTCACAAGACGGCTGGACCGCAGGCTTGTCATGGGGGCGCTGACGGTGCTGCTGATTCTGTCGAACCTGCTGGCAGCGTTTGCGTCCTCGCTTCCCGTTCTTCTGATCGCCCGCATCATGCTCGGGATCAGCCTCGGCGGCTTCTGGTCGATGTCGGCGGCCATGGCGATGCGGCTTGTTCCGATGCGGCTGATGCCGCGCGCCATGTCGATCATTCTCACCGGCGTTTCGGTGGCGACGGTCTGCGCGGCCCCGGTCGGCGCCTATGTCGGCGATATCTGGGGATGGCGAACGGCTTTCATGATCGCGGCTGTTGTCAGCGCTCTGGCGCTGCTGATGCAGGTCGCCACCCTTCCGAAGCTGCCGCCGGCAGGTGTGGCGAGCTTTCGGACCCTGTTTGAAGTGCTGAAGCGGCCGATGATCAGGGTTGCACTTCTGGTGGTCCTGCTGGTCGCCTCGGGACACTTTGCCGGCTTCACCTATGTCCGCCCGTTTCTCGAGAAGGTGCCCGCACTGGATATCGAGACGATCTCGCTTGTGCTGCTCGCCTACGGCATCGGCGGCTTCTTCGGCAATTTTGCCGGCGGCTTCATGGCCGAGCGCAGCCTCAAGACTGCTGTCGGCCTGGCGCCTCTGCTGATTGCAGCGGCGGCAGGCTTGCTGCTTATTCTCGGAGCCTCGCCAGCCGTTGCGACGATAGCGGTTGCCGCGTGGGGGTTTGCTTTCGGCGCGGTGCCGGTCGGGCTGCAAACCTGGCTGGTGCGAGCCGCTCCCGATCAGGCTGAAAGCGCCGGCGGGCTGATGGTCGCCACGTTCCAGGTGGCCATCGCACTGGGTGCTGTTTTCGGCGGCCTGCTGGTCGACAATGCCGGGGTTGCCAGTGCTTTCGCCTATTGCGGAATCGCGACGTTGCTGGCGGCCTTTGCGGCGTTCTTTCTCGGCCCAAAGGCAGCCGACAGGTGAGGGACAGTCAAACCGCGCGGCCGTCGAAGTCGAAAATCGGCACAGCGGCCAGATCGAGATCCTCTATGCAATGGATGTTGACGTAGGCGCTTCGTTCGCTCCCTTCACTGACGTCCTCGGCGAAGGGATGGATGCCGCAGGTCCGGCAGAACCGGTGGGCGATGACATGGTTGCCGAAGGTGTATTTGCCAAGATCGTCGCCCCAGGCAAGCACCCGCAATGCTTCGTGCGGCACGGCCCATAGCAGCGCGCCCTTGCGTGAGCAGATCGAGCAATTGCATCGCACGGCTCCGGTCAGATCGCCTTCGACCTCGAAAGCGATCTTGCCGCAGTGGCAGCTGCCTTTGTAGAGCATCAGGTTTCCTCCTTCCGTTCGACAGGGGTGCAAATGTGCTTACGCCGGGTCATGTCTCTGCAGGCCACGCCCCAGTCGTTGCCTGTAAGACGTGGCAGGCCTCCGGAGTCCGACACCGAAAATGCAATCCGTCCGCGACCGCCTCGAAGCGGTCCTTTCGCGTCTCGCCGTCCGCGCCGACAATGAAAGCGTATTCGTAAAACTCTATCCGGAAGCCGCACGCGCAGCAGCCGATGCAGCCGACGGACGGCGCAAGGTCGGCGTGACGCTCGGGCCGCTCGACGGAACAATTCTGTCGATCAAGGACCTGTTCGACGTTGCCGGTGAGCCGACCACAGCCGGTTCGTTGTTGTTCAGCACCGCGGCGCCGGCGCTGCGGGATGCCGTCATCGTGCGGCGGTTGCGGCAGGCGGGCGCCGTGATCTTCGGCAAGACCAACATGACCGAATTCGCCTTCACCGCGATCGGCGTCAACCCGCATCACGGCACGCCCGGCAATGCGACCGACGCCAACCGCATTCCCGGTGGCTCATCCTCCGGCGCTGGTGTTTCCGTTGCCGAAGGCACAAGCGAGATTTCCGTCGGTTCCGATACCGGCGGTTCGGTGCGCATTCCAGCATCGCTGAACGGTGTCGTTGGCTTCAAGCCGACGGCGCGGCGCGTATCACGCGATGGAGTTTTCCCGCTGTCGGTCACGCTGGACTCGATCGGCCCGCTCGCCCGTACGGTTGCCGAATGTGCGGCAGCCGACGCGGTGATGGCGGGCAAGGAGCCTGTGGTTCTTGTTCCGCTTCCGCTTGCCGGACTGCGCATCGGCGTTCCGCGCGGCGTGCTCTTCGAGGATACGGAAGAAGAGGTCTCGGCGGCGTTCGACCGATGTGCTCGCACGCTAGAGCTTGCGGGCGCCCGCCTCGCTGATCTGTCCATCGATGACCTCCTTGCCGATTTGCGCGCGGTAACCAGGCGGGCCTCGATCGCGGCAATGGAGGGCGCCGAGGTCCACGCGGATTGGCTGGCGACAGGTGCGACGACGCCGGTCGATCCGCGGGTGAGCGAGCCGTTGTCGCGCGCCGCCGCCGTTCCAGCCACGGTCTACATAAGGGCGATCCGCCGCCGCACGGCGCTTGTCGCCGCCATGGATGAACGGTTGGCATCGCTCGATGTGCTGGCCCTGCCGACCACACCGGTCACCGCGCCGACCATCGTGTCGATGACCAGCGACGAAGCTCTATGTGAGCGTACGGAAGGCCTTCTGCTGCGCAACACGCAGGTCGCCAACCAGTTCGACCTCTGTGCAATTTCACTGCCGATGCCAGGCATGACGCTGTCGGCCGGATTGATGCTGGTGGCGCGCCACGGCGACGACCGCCGTCTGCTGCGCATCGCGGCGGAAGTCGAGGCACTGCTTGGCCGTTGAGGTGCTCAGATGTCCGCCGGAAATCGCCGCCGGTAGTGCTCGACCACTTCGGGATTGCGCAGATTGACCGGCAATTTGTTGGCCAACACCAGCAAGGTTTCATCAGCCGAACCGACGCCCATGCGCATCATCGACTGCTCGGTGATGCCGGCCATGTGCGGCGTGACGATGACATTGTCGAAGCCGAAATAGGGGTGATTGGGCGGCAGCGGCTGCGTTGCAAAGACATCGAGCGCCGCACCGCCGATACGATCCTTCTGCAGCGCTTCGATCAGCGCGTCGTCGTCGATCACCGGCCCGCGCGAAATATTGATCAACAGCGCATGCGACTTCATTCGACCGATGCGCTCGCGGTTGATCAGGCCGCGCGTCTCCGGCGTCAGCGGGCAGCACAGAACGATGATGTCGCTCTGCTCGACCAGCGCATCGATCGACAGAAAGCCGACCCTGTCCAGCGCCGGCCTCATGCTGCGCGTCGTCGCCACCACGTTCAGATCGAAACCATGCGCCGCGATATGGCCGACCGCCTGTCCGATGGCGCCGAAGCCGACAATGCCGATCGTCTTGCCGGCGAGCTCGCTGGCGAGAATGGTGTGGTCGCGACCGGCCAGCCAGCCCTTCGACCGCAAATCGCGGTCCACCATGCGGAAACGTCGAAGCAGCGCCAGGGCCGCGAACATCACGTATTCGGCGACCGACCGCGCATTGACCGCCGGCACGTTTGCCACCAGCACGCCGGCTGCAGTGGCCGCTTCCATGGGGACCATGTCGAGCCCGGCGCCGTGGCGGATTGCGGCCCGGAGCTTCGTCGCCCCTTCGAAAAGCGCTGCTGGCAGTGGCGCGCGAACGATGATGATATCGGCGTCTCTCGCTTCAGTCGCCAACGTGTCCGCATCGAGGGCGGAGGCGACGACGAGTTCACCGGCGCCAGTCAGCATGGCGGAGGCGCGCGGGTGAAGCGTGTGTGTCGTCAGGATTTTAGGCATGTCAGACCTGTTCGAGCGCTGGGCTGTGAGGTTCTGCCCCGCCGCCCTCGATCAGGCCCTTCCAGTAGCTTTCCGCGCCTTGCAGATGGGCACTCATCAGCGCCTGGGCGAGGTTGCCGTCGCGGCGCAGCAGCGCCTCGTAGATCTGGATGTGCTCGGCATGCGAGCGCACGCTGCGTTCGGGATCGTTGAAATAGATGGGCAGGCGTTGCTCGCCCATCATGTAATAGACGCTGCATATGTTGTGAAAAACGCTGTTCTTGGTGGCCCGCACGATCTCAAGGTGAAATTCGCGGTCCTCCTTGGCGAGACCTTCGCCCGCCGCAATGCGCTCTTCCGACGCTTTCAATATTTCGCGCAGCCGCTCGAAATTTTCCTCGGTGGCGCGCGAGCAGGCAAGCTCGGCGGCCTTGATCTCATGGATCTTGCGCAACTCGACCGTCTCGTAGATCTGGATCGGATCGAGCGGCAGGCCGGCCCGCGCAAACAATGCCATCGCTTCGACGCTGGCCTGCTTGGTGTCGATGTAGATGCCGGACTTGGCCCGGCGCTCGACGATCCGCATGGCTTCGAGGATGGCAAGCGCCTCGCGGATCTGGCCGCGGCTGACGCCGAAATGCTCCGCCAGTTCCCGCTCCGACGGCGTTCGGCCGGTTGCCTTGTCGGAGTGGGAGAACAGATAGGCGGCGAGTTCCGCGAGAAGGTTCTTTTCTTTCATGGTCAGCCGCGTAGCGCGTGCGCCTCCAGGAACCGTTCGGAAAGGGTGAATCCCAGTCCGGGCTTCTCGGGGATCGCTATCATACCGTCCTTTGCTTCGACAGTCTCCTCGATCAGATCGTGGATCATCGGGTTGGCGCCGAGCGAATATTCGACGGTAAAGCTAGCCGGCGAAGCAGCGCAGACATGCAGCCCGGCAAAGAAGCAAGGCGCGCCGGCCCACAGATGCGGCGCAAAGCGCAGATTGAAGGCGCTGGCGATGGTACCGATTTTCATCGCCTCGCTGATGCCGCCGCAGAAGGCGGGGTCCGGCTGGAAGATGTCGGCCGCCTTGAGCGTGGCGAGGTCGCGGAAAGCATAGCGCGTCGCTTCGCTTTCGCCGGTGGCGATCGGGATGGAGCCGGACGCCCGCACTTCGGCCATGCCGGGCTTGTCGTCGGCGATGACCGGCTCCTCGAACCAGGCCAGATCGAGATCGCCGGCAAGATGAATGAAGCGCTTGGCTTCCGCCACCGTATAGGTGCCGTGCGCATCGACCATCAGGTCGACTTCGGGGCCGAGCGCCTGTCTTGCGGCGCGGACGCGGGCGGCGGAATTGTGCGGAGCTCCGTCCATCGCGCCGATCCGCATCTTCAGCGCCTTGAAGCCGCCCTTGGCAATATAGGATTTCAATTGGTCGCCGATCGCCTCGGTGGAGGCCCAGCCACCGGAAGCGTAGGCCGGCATACGGTCGAGCTTGCGGCCGCCGAGCAGCCGCCAGACCGGAACCCCAAGCGATTTGCCCAGAATATCCCACAATGCAATGTCGACGGCGCTGATTGCGGCGACGCTGATGCCGCGCCGCGCCAGCTGCGGCATGGCGTGGCCGTTTTGCGCGGCACTGTCGTGGCGCACGCCATTGTAGAGCATGTCCCAGATCACCCCGATGTCGGCCGGATCGCGGCCGATCAGCTGCGGGCCGACCTCATGGTTCAGCATGTGGACGAGGGCGCCATAGCTGCCGGTGCTGCCGGCGGCATTCTTGCCCTCCCCCCAGCCGACCAAGCCATCGTCGGTCTCGATGCGCAGGATAGCGGCGTCGAACGTCGTCACCTGACCGAAGTCGCTGCGATGCTGCTTCGCGGCTTCGATCGGTATGCGGACCCACCAGGCTTGGACCGTCTTGATGCGCATGTTCATCCTCTGCCTTGCCGCCGTTAGGGGCCGCCATCAGGGCGGAAAGGCTCGTTTCCAGAGATCGACTACTTGATCAGCGGCAGCAGTGTTTCGGCGGTGATGCGCATCTGGTCGGTGTAGAATTTCTCCGTGAGCACGCTGGAACCGTGGTCCTGGATGAATTTGAGCTGCTCCGGCGAGATGTCGACCGGGTTGCGTTCGACCATGTCGGGATAGGGAGCAGCCGGGGTGCGGTCGACAGGTGCGACGAACTCGTTGGTCAACGCGCCGTCGTAACCGACTTCTTTCAGGGTGCCGACGATCTTCGGCCAGTCGATCTGTCCGAGACCGGCGGCGAAGCGGTTGTTGTCGGCGACGTGGAAGTCGAACAGGCGATTGCCGACCTGCCGGATGGCGTCGTAGACGTTAAATTCTTCCATATGGAGGTGGTAGGCGTCGAGGCAGACGCCGCATTCGGGGCTGACCGCATCGGCCAGCGCCAGTGCCTGGGCGCCGCGGTTGAACAGATAGGTCTCGAAGCGGTTGAGCGGCTCGACCGCGATCTTGACGCCGACCTTCTTGGCGTGGGTGAAGCATTCCCTGGTGGCGTCGACCACCCATTTCCATTCTTCTTCCTCGGTGCCGTCCGGCACCACTTTGCCGACGGTGGCGGGAACGAGCGTGATGATCTCACCGTCGAGTTCGCTCACCATCGTCAGCACGTCCTTGACATACTGCACCGAGCGCTCGCGCTGGCCCTGATCCTTGGCGGCGAGATTGCGCTCGCCCAGCATCAGCGTCACCGCCCCCCAGCAGCGAATGCCGTGCTCCTTCAGGAGCGCGCGCGTCTCATTGGTCTTGTATTGCTCGGGCTCGCCGGAAATTTCGATCGACTCATAGCCGAATTTCTTGATGCGCTTGAGCGTCGTCTCCAACGGTTCAGCCCGCATCCAGTTGTGCGTCGAAAGATGCATGGGTCTGTCCTTCCCAAAATTCGTCTGTACCAGCTCGCCTGCAACGCACTCCACCAGATTGCGTTGCACCGTTCCTCCCCAAGGCGCTCCAGCATTTGTCGGTAACTGGTTCGACCAATTGGGCGTGAGGAGGGGTCTACAGTAAATTCATCTGGACGGCAAGAAATCCTGCGATGCAGCCCCGGATCATGATTATTCCGTTGATACAACTGGCGTATTTTCTCGCTGGCGGGCAATTTTCGCGCCGCTGGTTGCGAGTGGCGGCGCTTGACCAAATGACCATATTTGGTAATACCAGAATGGCGGTGCGTACTAGCGCCTGTCGAGAAAGACCAAAGAAGCTGGCCCTGCTTTAGCGCTATGCTTGGTCGTGGATAATTTAGGGAGGATGCCGATGCCGTCGACAATGAAGGGTCCTGGGCTGTTTCTGGCACAGTTCGCGGGCGATGCCGCACCGTTCAATTCGCTGCCGTCGATCACCAAATGGGCGGCCGGTCTGGGCTACAAGGGCGTGCAGATCCCGACCTGGGACAGCCGGCTGTTCGATCTCGAGAAGGCGGCGTCTTCCACGACCTATTGCGACGAGGTGAAGGGCATCTGCGCTGACGCCGGCGTCGAGATCACCGAACTGTCGACGCATCTGCAGGGGCAGCTGGTGGCGGTGCATCCGGCCTATGACGCGCAGTTCGACGGCTTCGCGCCGCCTGCGGTACACAACAACCCGAAGGCCAGGCAGCAATGGGCGGTCGAACAGATGAAGTTCGGCGCCAAGGCTTCGAAGAACCTCGGGCTCAAGGCGTCGGTCTCGTTTTGCGGAGCGTTGGCTTTTCCCTACGTTTATCCGTGGCCGCAACGGCCGGCGGGATTGATCGAGGAAGCATTTTCCGAACTGGGAAAACGCTGGAAACCGATACTTGACGTCTATGAGGAGAATGGCGTCGATGTTGGTTACGAGATCCATCCGGGCGAGGATGTGTTCGACGGCGCGACCTTCGAGATGTTCCTCGACGCGGTAGGCGACCACAAGCGCTGCAACATCAATTACGATCCGTCGCATTTCCTGCTGCAGCAGCTCGATTATCTCGAATTCATCGACATCTATCACGAGCGGATCAAGGCCTTCCACGCCAAAGATGCGGAGTTCAATCCGACCGGCCGGCAAGGCGTCTATTCCGGCTATCAGAGCTGGACGAACCGGGCCGGGCGTTTCCGTTCGCTCGGCGACGGCCAGGTAGATTTCGGCGGCATCTTCTCCAAGCTCGCCCAATATGACTACGATTCATGGGCGGTGCTGGAATGGGAGTGCTGCCTGAAGCACCCGGAGGACGGTGCGGCCGAAGGCGCTCCCTTCATCCAGCATCACATCATCAGGGTGACGGAAAAGGCATTCGACGATTTCGCCGGCGGCACGACCGACAAGAAGGTGCTGCGCGCCATGATGGGAATCTAGCACTGCTTTCCCTCCCCCTTGAGGGGAGGGTGGCCCGAAGGGCCGGGTGGGGTCGGTTCATGCCGAGCTCCACGCCTGGCGATTCCACCCCGACGCTACGCGTCGACCCTCCCCGCAAGGGGGAGGGTAAGGAACAACGAGGGAGACAATCATGGTCGGCGCATCGAAGTCGGAAACGGGAGGCGGCCCGATCCGCTACGGCATGGTCGGGGGCGGGCAAGGCGCCTTCATCGGTGCGGTGCACCGGATCGCGGCGCGCATGGACAATGAGTTCGTGCTGGTCGCCGGTGCCCTGTCGGCCGACCCGGCGCGTGCCAAGGCCTCGGCCGAGGAGCTCGGGCTCGATCCGGCGCGCAGCTACAGCTCGTTCGCCGAGATGGCCAAGGCCGAGGCCAAGCGGCCGGACGGCATCGAGGCGGTGGCGATCGTCACGCCCAACAATGTGCATGTGCCGGCGGCGAAGGCGTTTCTTGAAGCCGGCATCCACGTCATTTGCGACAAGCCGCTGGCGACGACGTTGGCGGAAGCGAAGAAGCTGGCGGCATTGGTCGAGAAGACCGGCAAGGTCTTTGTCCTCACCCACAACTACACCGCCTATCCGATGGTGCGGCAGGCGTGCGAGATGGTGGCCAAGGGGCAGCTCGGCGAGATTCGCATCGTGCAGTCGGAATATCCGCAGGACTGGCTGACCGAGGATCTTGCCGCCACCGGCCAGAAGCAGGCAGCCTGGCGCTCCGACCCCAAACAGGCCGGCGCCGGCGGGGCGCTGGGCGACATCGGCACGCATGCCTACAATCTCGCACGCTTCGTCTGCGGGCTGGAGCTCGATTCGCTTTCAGCCGATCTCGACGCCTTCGTGCCGGGGCGGCAGCTTGACGACAATGTCAACGTGATGCTGCGCTTCAAGCCGGTCGGCAAGTCGCATCCGGCCAAGGGCATGATCTGGGCGAGCCAGGTGGCGCCCGGCCACGAGAACGGGCTGAAGCTGCGCATCTATGGCTCGAAGGGTGGGCTTGAATGGGTGCAGGCCGACCCGAACTATCTCTGGTACACGCCGTTCGGCCAGCCGAAGCAGTTGATCACCCGAAATGGCGCCGGCGCGCTGCCCGTCGCCGGGCGTGTCAGCCGCGTCCCGTCAGGCCATCCGGAAGGCTATCTCGAAGGCTTCGCCAACATCTACCAGGAGGCGGCCCGCGCCATCCGCGCGGCGCGCCGCAAAGGCGGCAAGCCGGCTAAGGACGTCATCTTCCCCACCATCCAGGACGGTGTCGAAGGCATGGCCTTCATCGAGGCGTGCGTGAAGTCGTCGAGGAAGAATGGAGCCTGGACGAAGCTTTGATCGGGTGCTGATCTTCAGGTGATGCCGGCCTGCAAACGGCAGTTTCCTGCGCTTCCGGTGCTCACGTATCAAAAGTACGCTCCGCTCCGGTTCTCGGAAACTACCTAGTTTCGTCGCTTCGCGCCCGTCTTCGACTCCGGCTCGGCCTGACCTGAATCTCAACACCCCTTGTACGATTGGCAATGATAGGGAGGGGACGTCGATGAAAATCGGCATGTGCATGTTTTTGTGGACGACGGCCGTGTCGAAAAAACACGAGCCACTGCTGAGGGATATCAAGGCGACCGGCTTCGACGGCGTCGAGATACCGATCTTTGCCGGCACGCCGGACGATTACAAAAAGCTCGGCGCGCTGCTCGACCGCATCGGGCTGGAACGCACCGCCGTTTCGGCGATGGGCGATCCGGCGATGAATTTGATCGCGGCCGATGGCTCAACGCGCAAGGCCGGCATCGACTATATGAAATGGGCGATCGACTGCACACAAGCGCTCGGCGCCAAAACGCTGAGTGGCCCGCTGCATTCGACGCTCGGCGCTTTCTCCGGCAGTGGGCCGACGGCGGTGGAGAAGAAGCGCTCGGTCGCCTCGCAACGCGCCATCGGCGACTATGCCGGCAAGAAGAACGTCACCATCGGGCTGGAGGCGCTCAACCGCTTCGAATGCTACCTGCTCAACACGATGGACGATCTGTCGGAGCATGTCGACGCAATCGACCGGCCGCACATCAAGGCGATGTACGACACCTTCCATGCCAATATCGAGGAGGGTGACGCGATCGGCGCCTATACGCGCAACCGCAAAAATGTCGTCCATATCCATATTTCGGAGAATGATCGCGGCGTGCCTGGGCGCGGCCACATTCCGTGGCATGAGACGTTTTCGGCGATCCGCAAGAGCGGCTATGACGACTGGTTGACGATCGAGGCCTTCGGCCGCTCGCTGAAAGATTTGGCGGCGGCCACCAAGGTGTGGCGCGATTTTTCGGAAAGCCCGGAAGCCGTCTACCGCGACGGCTACAAGCACATCAAGAGCGGGTGGAAGACGGCTGGTGCCTAGGCCCGGCCGGGCCCTTCTTCTCAGGCGATCTGAGCTGCGGCCGAACGGGCGGAAACGCGCCGCTCATCGTTGCCGACACTCCCCATCAGTTTGCGGCGGAGATAGCTGGAGATGTTGTCGAAGATGAAGACGACGAGCAGAATAAGCAGAACCATGTAGAAGACATTGGCCCAGTTGGTGTTGGTGCGCATGGCTTCCCATAATTTCAGGCCGATGCCGCTGGCGCCGACAGCGCCTATGATCGTCGCTGACCGGGTGTTCGATTCCCAGAAATAGAGGGATTGGCTAAGGAATACCGGCAGAACCTGGGGCAGGACGCCATAGCGCTGCACCATTGCCGGCGTGGCGCCAACCGAGCGGATGCCCTCGCGCTGCTTGTCGTCGATATTTTCCAGCGCCTCGGAATAGAGTTTGCCAAGGGTTCCGGTGTCGGTGAAAAAGATCGCCGACATGCCGGCCAGCGGCCCCGGACCGAAGCCACGCGTGAAGAACAGCGCCCAGATCAGCATGTCGACCGAGCGCAGGAAGTCGAAGAAGCGTTTTGTTGCCTGATTGGCAATCCGGCTCGGCGTCACGTTGCGCGCAGCCAGGAAGGCGAGCGGAAAGGCGACGATCGAGGCCAGCACCGTGCCGACAAAGGCCATGACGATGGTTTGCAAGAGTTTCAGCCAGACGTCTGCATGCTGCCACTCGGCGTTGTTGAGGATGTTGTCCCAGGCGAGCGCTGCGTTCGACCGTGACGGCTCGATGCGTGCCCCAGAGACGATCAGTGAAGCGACCTCGCCGAACGGTTTACCCCAGAATGGCGAGTTCGTGTCGAACACGAAATTGGCCCAGCCGAAGAAACGTCGCCAGGCGACCACTTCGTCATTTTGCACCTCGGCGCGGCCGAGAAAGCCGAACGAGACGTAGGCTGTCGAGCCTGGCCTGCGTTGCTCGATCCAGTCGGGCAGCGGTGTGCGCGGCGTGACAGAACTGTCCTTGGCGACATCGAAGATGACGCTTTCTGCGCCGCGTGTCACGGTGACAAGGTTTGGCGTGACGGCGATCTGGCCATTGCCAAGGGTGACGGTCGCCGCCACGACGGCGTTTTCGCGCACCGTTTCAGGCACAGCCGGAGCGGATTGGTCTAACGGGGCGGCCGGCTTCTCAGCGGTTGGCGCATCAGGCGCCATGAACGAATCCTGCGACGATTTGTTGGTCGCGATTGCCGGTGGTGGCGCTGCGTCGACCCGGCGCTCGATCACGGCCATCTGCTTGGCCACCCAGTCGGGATCTGGATTGGATCCCAGTTTGGAAAAGCGGGAGTAATCGATCGTCAGATAGTTGTCCTTGAATTCGATGTCGGGCCGGATTTCGTAAGACACCCAGTCGGCGAGATAAGCGCCGGCAAGGTTCCAGTTCGCCTTTTCGAGAACGCTGGCGACCGAGAAGAACCACGAACAATAGAAGGTATAGAGAATGCAGAGAAGGATGCCGATCGGAGTGGCGTAGCGCTTCCACAGCGAGCGCCGGAATGCGTCCGGGTGGCGAGCGGCGATGTCGTCGATGGCGTCGGCGTTCATGGTGTTACTCTCCGCGCCCGTATGCGAACGCTTGCCGGCCGACCAGATGATGCCTCAGCCATGCCGAAAACTGATCGACGGCGACAATCGTGCAGAACAGCAGGAAGACGATGGCAATGGTCTTGGCCTCATGGCCTCGGCCGATCGAAAGACGCAGGGATTCGCCGATGCCGCCGGCGCCGACAGCGCCGAGAATGGTCGAAGCGCGCACATTGATTTCGAAGCGGAGCAGGAAATAGCTCATGAAGTTGGGCAGGACCTGAGGCACGATGCCGAACCACACCCGTTCGACCCAGTTGGCGCCAACGGCGCGCAAGCCTTCTTCAGGCTTCATGTCGGCATTCTCGACCACTTCGAAGAACATTTTTCCGAGCGCGCCAACGGTGTGGATGCTGACCGCGATGATCGCCGGAATGGGTCCAAGCGAGAAGATTGCCAGAAAGAAGCCGGCTATGACGATTTCCGGAAAGGCGCGGACGATTTCAAGGAAGCGGCGCGTGGTGAAGCGGAGCCAGCGGCTGGCGGTGATGTTGCCTGCAGCGAGGAAGCAGAGCAGGAAACCGAATGTGGCGCCCACCAGCGTTGAAAACAGGGCGATGTTCAGCGTCTCGATCATCCGGTGGAAGTACTCCGGAATGTAGATGCTTTGGGTCAGATAGACCCGGCTTTCGGGATAGTCGAATTTGAGGCTGCCATCGTCATAGGGGGACGGCAGGTCGAACAGCGCGCGCACCGGGTCGAACCAGTCGCGCGGCTTCAATTCGGTGAAAAAGTCGGCGATGTAGGGAAGGCGGTCGAAGAACTTTCCGGCGTTGGTTTCGTTGGCGAACCAGAGCGAGCCAGAGAGTGCAAGAAGCAGGAAAACCAGGCCGCCGATCGTATAAAGGCGCCGGCGAGCGGCGAGGTCGCGCCAATGCCGCTCGACAGTAGCTCCCTCCGGCGAAAGCGCAGGCGCGCGGTAAACGTCGGTCGCATTCATCGATAAATCCCCGGCCCCTGATGCGGCAACGCCGCCGGCGGCGCATGGCCCCCGCGGCGTTGTGGCAGTTTGCTTACGAGCCGATCTTCGCCTTACGGGCGTCGATGATCGGCTGATAGAACTCCGGGGTGACCGGTGAATAGCCTTTGTAATCGCCGCCCTGAATTGCCGAGAAACAGGCCGGATCGGTTTCCGGGAGCTTGGTCAGGAAGTCGGTGATCTTCTGCTTGGCATCGGCGTCGATCGACGTGCGCACGACCAGCGGACCGTTCGGGATCAGCGGCGACTGCCACAATTCGACAAGGTCGTCCATTTTGAGGACGCCCTTGTCGACCATCTTGCGCAGATTGCCCGAGCTGTAGCCGTCGTTGAAGTCGCCGACGCCGGAGGCCCAGGTGGTGCCGGCATCGAATGTACCTTTCAGAACTTCAAGGACAAGCTGTTCGTGGCCGCCGCCGAAACCGGTCGACGCGAAGTAGCTCTTCACATCCATGCCGATGTCCTTGGGCAGCGACGTGACCGGGATCAGGTAACCGGAAGTCGAATCGGGATCGGCAAAACCGAGTTTCTTGCCCTTCATGTCGGCGAGCGTCTTGATGCCGGAATCAGCACGGGCAACCATGACCGAATGGTAGCCGGTCGAACCGTCGGTCTGGACCGTCGTCAGGATCGGCTGAACCGCGTCCTTGTTTTCGAGATAGATCTTGGCATAGCCGGAGGCGCCCAGTTCGGCAAAGTCAAGCGTGCCACCGAGCAGGCCCTGGATGACGCCGTCATAGTCGGCGGCCGGGAACAGCGAAACTTTCTCGACGCCGAGGACTTCCTTGATGTGGTCGGAGAAGCACTGGTAGTTGCGCAGACGGTCGGCTTCGTTCTCGCCGCCGAGAATGCCGACGCGGAATTCCTTCAGGTCCTGTGCCTGGACCGCGCCCACCGCCACGGCGAGGATGGAAACGGCACCGAAAAGTATTTTTCTAAACATTTCGCGTCTCTCCTGTTGGTTCCGGCATCGCGCCGGCAGCGTTTGAATTTTTGACAGCGCCCTTGACGCGGGCTGGCGATCCAGGCGCTCGTTTGCCTGTCCATGATCTTCCGTATACCGGTGTCCACTGGTCGGGGATCATGGAGCTAGTAGCCGGGAAATGCAGGCTCGAGCGGTCCGGCGGATGCGGCGATTTTTTGCTTGATGGTGACGCTGGTCGAGGTAATGGCCTCGGAGATTTCGCCGCCATTGCTGTCGGCGCCATAGACCATGCGCACGGCGTCGCGATTGAGGTCTTCTGGCGGACCGTCGAACACCACCTTGCCGGCGGCCATGCCGATGATGCGGTTGCAGTAGGTGCGCGCGGTATCCAGCGTGTGGAGATTGGTGACGACGGTGAGGCCCTCGCGCAGATTGATGTCCTGCAGCGAATCCATCACCACCTTGGCGTTGAGCGGGTCGAGCGAGGCGATCGGCTCGTCGGCGAGGATCACCTTCGGCTGCTGCATCATGGCGCGGGCAATCGCAACGCGCTGCTGCTGGCCGCCGGACAAGGTGCCGGCCGGCTGCAGCGCCGTCCGAGCGATGTCGAGACGTTCAAGCGCCGCGATCGCCTCGGCTCGTTCCTCGCGGGAGAAGACACCGAGCAGATTGACAACGGTCGAGCGGTGATTGAGTCGGCCGAGCAGCACGTTGGTCAGCACGTCGAGACGCGGCACCAGGTTGAATTGCTGGAAGATCATGGCGCAATCGCGCTGCCAGCGCCTGAGCAGCGAGCCGCGCAGGCTGGAAACTTCGGCGCCGTCAAAGAAAATCGACCCTTGGCTCGGATCGATGAGGCGGTTGATCATGCGCAAAAGCGTCGACTTGCCGGCGCCCGAGCGGCCGATAATGCCGACCATCTGGCCGTGCGGGATCGAGATGTCGACATTGCTGACGGCGGTGTTCCTGCCAAACCGGCGGGTGACGCCGCGGATTTCGAGCGTGGCTGAGGTCGCTGACATGGGGCAAGTTCCAGTCCAGTCGCATTTCGAAGGTCTGTTAACCTTCGCTAGCGCAGCCGCATGAAACTGCGGTGTCGGATTGATGTCAGTTTTGTTACCGCCCACAGGTGCAGAGGCAACGCGACCATCAACGCAGGACCAGGAGTTCCTCGATGCTCGACGAGAAAATTGTCTGCGCTGTCGCAGCGCTTTCCGAGATGCACGGGAGGATTGGAGCCGGCAAAGAATCCGGCCAGCGGCGGTTTGAGGGAGTGAAGCGCGATCCCAGGAAAGACCGACCGCGTCCTGTCCGACTCATGTGTCAGAGGTATGAAACGGGAGTTCGCCCTGCGGTCAGCCGTATTTTTCCAGAAACGCTTCCGCCGAAAGCGCGCGAAAATCGCCCAGCGCGGCGCGCAGGCGGGCATGGTCCCAATCCCACCAGGCAAGTGCCTGATAGCGTTCCGCCGTGCGGCGGTCGAAGCGTTCGCGGATCGGTTTCGCCGGCACGCCGCCGACAATGGTGTAGGGCGCGACATCTTTCGATACTACGGCGCCGGCGCCGACCGCCGCGCCGTCACCCACGGTGACGCCAGGCAGGATGGTCGAGCCGTGGCCAAGCCAGGTGTCGTGGCCGATGGTGACGCGCTTGGCGCGGCGCTGGGCGAAGAATTCGCTCTCGTGCTTGACGTCGTCCCAATAGTCCGAGGCGCGATAGGTGAAATGGTGCAGCGTCGGCCGCCAGGTGGGATGATTGGTGGCGTTGATGCGCACATTGGCGGCGATGTTGGCGAATTTGCCGATCCTCGCGCACCAGACGCCGCAGTCCTGCATCATATAGGAATAGTCGCCGAGCGTACTTTCGGAAACCCGGCAGCGGTCGGCGATCTCGGTCCAGCGGCCCAGCGTCGAGTTCTCGACTTCCGCCGTCTCGTGGACCAGCGGCGCTTCCGACAGTTTTCTGGTCATGCGGCGATTTTTCCGGCGGCAAAAGCGGTCACGTCGATGACGCGGTCGGCCACCGCCTCGCGCACGTCGTGGCCGTGGAAGATGCCAAGCAGGGCAACGCCTGCCGCCTTCTTGGCCGCGATCAGCGCAATCACCACGTCGCGGTTCCTGGCATCGAGCGAGGCGGTCGGTTCGTCGAGCAGCAGGATCGGATGCTCGGTGATGAAACCGCGCGCGATGTTGACGCGCTGCTGCTCGCCGCCGGAAAACGTCGCCGGCGGCAGCATCCAGAGTTTTTCGGGCAGGTTGAGCTGCGCCAGCAAGGCGCGTGCCTTGTTGCGCGCAACGTCACGGTCCTCGCCGCGTTCGACCAGCGGTTCGGCGACGACATCCAGCGCCGAGACGCGCGGCACGGTGCGCAGGAACTGGCTGACATAGCCGATCGTGAGCCGGCGCACGGCAAGCACGGTGCGCGGGCTGGCCGTCGCGAGATCGATGAGCCCGTCCTCGTGCTGGACGATGATCTGGCCTACGTCGACGGCGTAGTTGCCGTAGAGCATCTTCAGGATCGAGCTCTTGCCGGCGCCGGACGGGCCGCCGAGCACCGCACATTCGCCGCTCCTGATCGAGAACGACACGCCGGTGACGACCGGCAGATTGATGCCGTCGCGCAGATGCATGGTGAAGCTCTTAGCGACATCGGAGACGACGAGCGGGGTTGCCATGGTTACACCTGCAGTATCGAAGAAACGAGAAGCTGGGTGTAGGGCGCGCGCGGGTCGTCGAGCACGCGGTCGGTGAGGCCGCTTTCGACGACGCGGCCGTCCTTCATCACCATCATGCGTTGCGACAGCAGACGCGCCACCGCAAGGTCGTGGGTGACGACGATGGCCGCCAGGCCAAGGTCGGTGACCAGGCCGCGCAACAGGTCGAGCAGGCGCGCCTGCACGGAAACGTCGAGGCCGCCGGTCGGCTCGTCCATGAACACCAGCCGTGGCCCGGTGACGAGGTTGCGGGCGATCTGCAGGCGCTGGCGCATGCCGCCGGAGAAGGCGCGTGGTTCGTCGTCGATGCGGTCCTCGTCGATCTCGACGCGCGACAGCCAGTCGACGGCGGTGGTGCGGATTTTTCCATAGTGGCGGTCGCCGACCGCCATCAGCCGCTCGCCGACATTGGCGCCGGCCGACACCGTCATGCGCAGCCCGTCGGCCGGGTTCTGGTGGACAAAACCCCAGTCGGTGCGCATCAGGAAGCGGCGCTCGGCCTCGCTCATGCGGTAAAGCTCGCGGAACTGGCCGTCGCGCATGCGGTAGCTGGCGGTGCCGGAGCTCGGCAGCCGCCGGGTCGACAGGCAATTGAGCAGCGTCGTCTTGCCGGAACCGGATTCGCCGACTACCGCCAGCACCTCGCCCGGCCACAGGTCGAAGGTGACGTTCTCGCAGCCGACGCGCGAGCCATAGAATTTGGACAGCGCGGAAACGCGCAGCAGCGGTTCGTCGGTCATTGCGCCGGCTCCGTTTTTTCCAGGGCACGAGGGGTTTCAGGCGCAAGGTGGCCGCGATGGCCTTGTTCGCGCCGCTTCTCGCAATGGTCGGTGTCGGAACAGACGAACATGTGGCCGCCATGGTCGTCGAGGATGACCTCGTCGAGATAGACGTTCTCGGCCGCGCACAGCGCGCAGGGCTGGTCGAAGGTCTGTACCTCGAAGGGATGGTCCTCGAAGTCGAGGCTGACCACATCGGTGAAAGGCGGCAGCGCATAGATGCGCTTCTCGCGGCCGGCGCCGAACAGTTGCAGAGCCGGCGAACGGTGCATTTTCGGATTGTCGAACTTCGGCGTCGGCGACGGATCCATCACATAGCGACCCTCGACCTTGACCGGATAGGCGTAGGTGGTGGCGATGCGGCCATGCCTGGCGATGTCTTCGTAGAGTTTTACATGCATGAGGCCGTATTCCTCCAGCGCATGCATCTTGCGCGTTTCCGTTTCGCGCGGCTCGAGGAAGCGCAGCGGCTCGGGAATCGGCACCTGATAGACAAGCACCTGGCCTGCGGTCAGCGGGTGCTCGGGGATGCGGTGGCGGGTCTGTATGATGGTGGCCTTGGCCGTCTCGGTGGTGACGGCGACATTGGCGACCTTCTTGAAGAAGGCGCGGATCGAGACGGCGTTTGTGGTGTCGTCAGCGCCCTGGTCGATGACTTTCAGCACATCGTCGGGGCCGATGATCGAGGCGGTGACCTGGACGCCGCCGGTGCCCCAGCCATAGGGCATCGGCATTTCGCGCGAGGCGAACGGCACCTGGTAGCCGGGAATGGCGATGCCCTTGAGGATCGCCCGGCGGATCATCCGCTTGGTCTGCTCGTCGAGATAGGCGAAGTTGTAGGTGGCGATGTCGGTTGCTTGTGCGGTCATTCCGCGGCCTCCCTTTTCTCCTCGGCCTTGCCGGCATTCTCGCGGGCGTCGTGCTCGGCGCGCATGCGGCGCACCAGGTCGAGCTCGGCCTGGAAATCGACATAGTGCGGCAGCTTCAGATGCTCGACGAAGCCGGTCGCCTGGACGTTGTCGGAATGCGAGATAACGAACTCCTCGTCCTGGGCTGCGGCGACGACATCCTCGCCGAATTCGGTTGCACGAAGAGCGCGGTCGCAGAGTGCCATGGCCATCGCCTTGCGCTCGCTCTGGCCGAAGACGAGGCCGTAGCCGCGGGTGAATTGCGGCGGCGCCTTGGCCGAGCCCTTGAACTGGTTGACCATCTGGCACTCGGTAACGCGAACGGAGCCGAGCGGTACTGGGAATGGCAGCTCGGGAACATCGAGTTCCAGCGCGACCTCACCGATGCGAACCTCGCCGACGAAGGGATGGTTGCGGGCATAGCCGCGCTGGGTGGAATAGCCGAGCGCGAGCAAAAAACCCTCGTCGCCGCGTGACAGCGCCTGCAGGCGGATGTCGCGCGCCATCGGAAATTCCAGCGGCTCGCGGGTGATGTCGCCGGGGACATGGTCTTGCGGCATGTCGCCGTCGGGCTCGATCAGGCCTTCGCGGGCGAGGATCGCGGAGACACGTGGCATGGCTTCAGCCTCGCTCTCGCGCTGCAGCGGCTCGGCGACGTCGCCGCCCGCGGCAAGCTCGGGATCGAGCAGCCGGTGGGTATAGTCGAAGGTCGGGCCGAGCAGCTGGCCGCCAGGAAGATCCTTGTAGGTCGCCGACACGCGCCGCTCGACCAGCATCGCGCCGGTGTCGATCGCCCTGGTATAGCCGAAGCGCGGCAGCGTGGTGCGATAGGCGCGAACGAGGAAGATCGCCTCGATCATGTCGCCGCGCGCCTGGACGATGGCGAGCGCCGCCAATTCCCTGTCGTAGAGCGAGCCTTCGCTCATCACCCGGTCGACACCGAGCGCCAGTTGCTCGACGATCTGGTCGAGGCGAAGCGCCGGCACCGAGCGGTCGCCGCGCCGGCGGTCGGCCAGCAGGCTGTGGGCGTTGGCGATGGCCGCTTCACCGCCTTTTACCGCGACATACATGTCACGCCTCCATCGTCTTGATGCGCGTCGTGCGCGGCAGGCAGGCGACGCCGTCCGGGGTGGCGAGGACGATGTCGACGCCACGCGGAAAGCGCTGGTTGTTCTGCTTCCACTGTTCGACGAAATGGCGCGGCATCTGCGCTGGCGCGATGGTTGCAGTCTTTTCGATGCCGGGACCTTCGAGCAGCAGAGGGGCGCCTGAAACGAGATCGCCGACTTGCAGGATCAGCGTCGTGGAGCGGTCGGGATAATCCTGGGTGCCCTGTGAGAAGCCGTCGAGCGCCATCATTTCGGCCGGTGTGGCGATCAGCGCGAAATGCGCGTCGGCCGGCGTGTTGGCCAGCGGCGCGCCGGTGTGGAAGCCAAGCCAGGATCTCACCGTCGCAGGAGCCTGCAAGGCGGGGTCGAGCCAGAGCGGCGTGTCGTTGTCGCACAGCGCCAGCGCGATGGCGCCCGCGGTGGCCGACAGTGGCGCCGGCGGGCGGGCAAAGATCGTCAGGGGCTGCAGGGTGCCCGGCCGCGCCATCGCATCCATCACGGCGCGGAACACCGTCTGGGCGTCGAATACCGGATCGGCAAAGCCGCCCTCGATCGCTTGCGTTGCGATTTCCATCAGTCTTCTCCGCGCACCATGGTGAAGAAATCGACCTTGGTTGCCGCCGTCTCGGCGCGCCGCCGCTCACGTCCGCTGGCCAGTGCGGCCTGCAGCGGCGCAATGAGTTTGGTCTCGACCTCGTTGCGGCGGGTGGGATCCTGCCAGAGCGCGTCGGCGATCGCCGCCAGTTTTGCTTTCTGCTTGTCACGGCCGAGCGCGTAGCAGTGGCCGATCTGTCCGGATGCGAGCCGGACGGTAGCGCGGGTGACCGTCGCCTCGCCGACGTTGAACGGCGCGCCGCCGCCGCCGATGCGGCCGCGCACGGTGACCAGGCCGGTTTCGGGGCCGCGCAGGAGTTCTGCTTCCGAAGGCAGGCCGGCTTCGTTCCAGAGGCGGACGATATCGTCGCCGGTCGATTGCGCCAGCGTCGCCATGACCGTCTTGCGCTCAGCCTGATCGCGCGCTTCCTGTCCTCGCATGGCCGCCAGTCCTTCTCGTTGCAAATTTGTATAATGATGTAGACAATTATACAAATTATACCTATTCTCTAAGGCGTGTCCATGACGGATGGATGACAGGGCGAAAAAGATCGGGGCAAGAGATGATCGGTCAGCAGATGGCCAGCAGCTTGGAGCGGCGCAGCGGCGTCTCGCTGTGGCGGCAGATCGCCGACCAGATCATGCATTCGATCGCCGTCGGCGACTTTGCCGAGAATGCCGCGTTGCCACCGGAAGTTGCACTGGCCGAGCGCTATGGCGTCAACCGCCATACGGTGCGCAGCGCCATCGCCGCACTGGTGCAGGACGGCGTGCTCAGGGCCGAACAGGGGCGCGGCACCTTCGTGCTGTCGCGCAAGCGCCTGTCCTATCCGATCGGCGCCCGCACCCGTTTTTCGGAGGGCTTGCAAGGGCAGGCGTCAGAGCGCCGCAGCGTGCTGCTCGAATCGGCGGTCGAGCCGGCCAGCCGGCGCGTCGCCGAAGGCTTACGACTTGCCAAGGGCACGAGTGTGATACGCCTTGAGACACGCGGCGAAGCCGATGGGCAGCCGGTCTCGCGTGCGACTGGCTGGTTCGACGCAGAACGCTTCGCCGGCATCGATGCCGCCATCGCCGAAACCGGATCGATCACAGCCTCGCTCGGGCGTTTCGGCATCGCTGACTATCTCAGGCAATCGACGGTGCTGTCGGCCCGCCACGCAGATGCCGCCGATCTCGCCGATCTTGATCTGCAACCTGGCGCCATCGTGCTGGTCACGGTCGCCGTCAATGTCACGCCGGACGGCCAGCCGATCCAGTTCGCCGAAACGCGGTTCCCGGCGGAGCGGGTCGAGCTCAAATTGTCGGCGCTGTAGGTAGTGCCGGCCTTATACGAGACCGTGATTTATCTGACTCACGCTGATATCATACCAGCTCGGTCGCGCTTACTTGTCAGCGGCTTGGCGTTTGAGGACCGCCTTCCCCCACTCCGTCTCGGCTTCGCCGAGCCACCTCTCCCCCCTCCGGAGGGAGAGGAAGGGAGCCCGCTGACGGCGAGAGAAGGAGGGAGTCTGGTTGAGGAGCGTTGGCTGCAATAGGCTCGCACCTTTCCTCTACCCCGTCGATCGGGGGAGAGGTGGCTCGGCGAAGCCGAGACGGAGTGGGGGTCGACCTGCGCGGGGCGTTGTCAATTCGGGCCGGGTTCACCGCCTGCCGTGTTATGACCCGACTTCGATCACAGCCTTGATCAGGCCGGATTTCTCGTGTGCCCAGCGGGCAAGGTCGCGCGGCGTCTCGCCAAGTGTCGTGCGATGGGTGACGAGCTTTGCCAGCGGCACAGCGCCGTCGCGGATCGAGGCGGCGACATGGTCGAAATCGGCGCGCAGCGCGTTGCGGCTGCCGATCAGCGTCATTTCGCGCTTGTGGAATTCGGGGTCGGAAAAGACGATGTCGTCCTTGACGACGCTGACCAGGACCAGCGTCCCGCCATGGGCGACATAGGCGAAGGCTGATTGGACGGACTGGGTGTTGCCGGTGGCGTCGAAAACCACGTCAAAGCCTTCGCCGCCGGTCGCCTCCCGCACCAGATCGGTTGCCGATCCCTTCGAACCGTCGAGGGTCGCGAAGCCGAGTTCACTTGCAGCAAAACCCAGCCTCTCGGCACTCACGTCGAGCAGCGTCACCTCGAGGCCGGCGATGCGGGCAAACAGTGCCGTGCCGAGGCCGATCGGACCGGCGCCAATGACCAGCGCGCGCGCGCCGGAATCAGCCAGCGAGCGCCGCACGGCATGCGCCCCGATCGCCAGGAATTCGACGGCGGCGGCGTCGGCCAGCGACAGGCCTTTGGCCGGATAGAGATTTTGCGCCGGCACCAGGATCCGTTCGCACATGGCGCCGTCGCGATGCACGCCGAGCACCTCGATCCTGACGCAGCAATTCGGCTTGCCTTGCCGGCAGGCGATGCATTTGCCGCAAGCGAGATAGGGATTGATGATCACCGGGTCGCCGACGGCCAGATCGACGCCTTCGCCGGCCTCGATCACGGTGCCGGAAACCTCGTGGCCCATGATACGCGGATAGGCGAGGAACGGATGCTTGCCCTCGAAGATGTGATAGTCGGTGCCGCAGATGCCGACATGACTGACCGCGACCAGCGCCCAGCCCGGCGGTGGTGTGCCTGGCGCCGGGCGGTCTTCCAGAACAAGCTCACCGGGCGAACGGCAGACGACGGCTTTCATGCTTGTTATCCAGTCTGTTCATGGAACCGCCGGCCCCGCTAGCGCCGGGCCGGCGGTTGTTACGATAGTCTACTTGCCGCGCCGGCGCAGGCCGTCGAAATAGACGATGACGATGATCAGCACGCCGGTAATGATGCGCTGCCAGAAGGCATTGACGTTCAAGAGATTGGCGCCGTTGTTGATGGTGGCGAGGATGAAGGCGCCAAGCAGCGGTCCGTGCACCGAGCCGACGGCGCCGAACAGCGAGGTGCCGCCGATCACCGACGAGGCGATCGCCTGCAATTCCCAACCCTCGGCCTGCGTTGGATTGCCGATGCCGATGCGCGAGGCAAGCAGCACGCCGACAAAAGCCGCACAGAGGCCCGACAGTGTATAGGCCATGTAGATGGTGCGCTGGACGTTGACACCGGACAGACGCGAGGCCTCGGCGTTGGAGCCGACCGAGAACAGATACCGGCCCCAGCGGCTGTGATGCAGGAAGACGTAGGCGGGGATGCCGACCAGGATCACCATCCAGAACAGATTGGGAACACCGAGGAAGGAGCTGCGCGAAAACAGCTGAAAGGCGTCGTTGTTGATCGAGATCGAGTTGCCGTTGGTCATCAACAGGCCGATGCCGCGCAAGGATGTCAGCGTCGCCAGCGTGATGATGAAGGGCGGCAGGCCCATCTTGACGATGCCGAAGCCATGGAACATGCCGATGGCGACGCCGACCAGTAAGGTGATCAGGATGGCGAGGAAGAGCGGTACTCCGGCATTAATCAGCATCGCCACGATGACGGTTGCAAAGCCAACGACCGCGCCGACGGAGAGGTCGATGCCGCCGGTGATGATGACGAAGGTCTGGCCGACTGCCAGGATCGCGATCATCGAGCCCTGCCGCAACAGGTTCGAGATGTTGTTGGCGGAGGCGAAGCTCGGCGTCGCTACCGACAGGATGATCCACAAAAGCACCAGCAGCGCCAGCAGTGTCAGCCCGAACAGGGCGTTGTAGTTGCGTTTCGGCCTTTCGGCCGGGATCGCCTCGGTGCTCATATCTGTCCTCCCGGTTTTTCTTGTTTCTCGGCCAGCGCTTGGGTGAGGATCTCCTCATGGTCGGCAGTGTGGAAACCATGAGTGGCCACTAGTTTGCCGCGCCGGAACACATGCAGCGTGTCGGCCAGTTCATAGACCTCGGGCAAATAGGACGAGATCAGGATGATGCCGGCGCCATTGGACAAAAGCGCACTGAACAGGCGGTAGATCTCGGCCTTGGTGCCGACATCGACACCAACCGTCGGCTCGTCGAAGATGAACAGCTTGGCGCCGTGCGCCAGCCATTTGCCGATGACGATCTTCTGCTGGTTGCCGCCGGACAGGCTGGAGGCGAGCGCATTGCGCGTCGGCGTCTTGATCCTGAGATTGGCGATCTGGCGATCCGCCTCGGTCTTCTCCTGTGCGCTGGAGATCAGCAGATTGCTGGAGACGCGCTTGTAGATCGGCAGATTGAGATTGAGGCCGACCGGCAGGTTGAGGCAGAGGCCCTGGTCGCGGCGGCTTTCCGGCGCCAGCGCCATGCCGAGCCTGATAGCGTCATGCTCGGAGTTGACTTGAACCTCCTTGCCCTCCCAGAGGATCTGGCCGGCCGACTTGCGGTGACGGCCGTAGAGCGTGGTGACGAACTCGCTGCGCCCGGCGCCGATCAGGCCGTAGAGCCCGACGATTTCGCCGGCACGGACCGTCATCGAGACATTTTCGAAGCCCTTGCCGGAAAGATTTCGGGCTTCGAGGAGCGTCGCGCCCGGGGTAAAATGCTCCTTGTGGTAGACCTGCTCGATTGAGCGGTTGATCATCATCTTGACCAGCTCGGCGTCGTTGGTCTCGGCGATGTTCCTGGTGCCGACAAGCGTGCCGTCGCGCAACACCGAGACGCGGTCGGCGAGCTCGAACACCTCTTCCATGCGGTGGCTGATGTAGATGATGGTGACGCCTTCGCCCTTCAGCCGGCGGATCAGCGTGAACAGCTGGTCGGCTTCCTTGCGGGTGAGATAGGCAGTTGGCTCGTCGAAGATCAGGAACTTGGTGCCGCGCACCGTAGCGCGGGCGGCGGCGATCAGCTGCTGCTGGCCGATCGTCAGATCACCCAGCACGACATGCGCCGGCAGATCGAAGCCGAGATCGTCGATGATCTTCTGCGCTTCCCTGACCATGGCCCGCTGCTGCAGGATGCCGAAGCGGGAATCCTCCTCGCCGAGGAACATGTTGGCCGCGACAGTGAGATGGCGGCACAGAACGACCTCCTGATGCACAGCATTGATGCCCAGCGCCATCGCCTCATGCGGCGTCGCCAGCGCTGCCGGCTTGCCCTCCCAGAGGACGTCGCCAGAGGTGCGCGGCATGACGCCGGTCAGCAGCTTGATCAGGGTGGATTTGCCGGCACCGTTCTCGCCGACAATGGCGTGGATTTCGCTAGCCTGAAAGGCGAGGTTAACCGGCTTCAGCGCGTGCGTGCCAGGATATCGCTTTTCCAGTCCCTTGAGTTCGAGGATCGTCCTGCCCGGTTCCAGCGTTGGGGCCGGATGCAGTTCCTGCGCCGTCGACGTCATGACAATCCTCCCAGATTGGCCTCACGATTGACACGTAGCGATGCAGGCCGGGGTCGCATCGTCAAGCTAATTGAGCCCGGCTGATTTCGAAGCACTTTCAGGGTTTTTCCGGGGCGAAAGGCCCCGGAAACAGTTCGCCTGTGCGATGCTCAGTCGAGCTTCGGGTTGAGCAGCGCGTCGATCTTCGGATCTTTCATGTTGGCCTTGGTCACCAGGTTGGCGCCGGTGTCGACATTGGCCTCGACCTTCTCGCCTTTCGAGGCAGCGAGCGCCGTCTTGATGCCGTCGTAACCCATCCGGTACGGGTCCTGGACAACGAGGCCGGAAATGACGCCGTCATTGAGGAACTTGACCAGCTTCTCGTCGCTGTCGAAGCCGATCAACCCGACCTTGCCGGCAAGGCTGTTCTCGGCGATCGCCTGACCGACGCCCTGCGCCATGATCAGGTTGGAGGCGAAGATGCCCTTGAGGTTCGGGTTGGCGGTGATCAGGTCGGTCGCGATGTTGAGGCCGGTAGTGGCTTGGCCGTCGGCGTATTTGTCGGCAATGAGCTTGAGGCCGGGATATTTGGCGGCAAGCTGTTCCTTGAAGCCCTGGGCGCGCTGTTCGAGCGAGCCTGCGCCGGGAAGCGCGGTGATCAGGGCGACGTCGCCCTCGATTTTGCCGCCATTGGCTTCGCCGATCGCGGCCGCCAGCCCGTCAGCGGCGACGCGGCCGCCCTGAATATTGTCTGTGGTCAGGAACGAGGTGAAGGCCTTGGAGTCTGCGCCGGAGTCGATGCCGATGATCTTGACGTTGGTGGCTGCCTCATCGATCGGCTTGCCGAGCGCCTTGGCCTCGGTCGGTGCGATAACGACGGCAGCCGGGTTGCCGGCGACGGCGTTCTCAAGGATCGAGATCTGGCCGTTGACGTCGGTCTCCGCCTGGGCGCCGAGTTCCGGCACGTTGACGCCGAGGTCCTTGCCGGCCTTGCGGGCGCCAGCCAGGACGATCTGCCAGTAGAAAGAGGTGGTGTCCTTGACGATGATCGGAATGGTTACGTCCGCCGCCGAAGCCGGCGCCGAATGCATCACGCCGGCAAGCATCGAGGCAGCGGTGAGCGCCACGAATGCGCGGCGGTTGAGAATGCTTGTCACGAATTTCATTAGGTTTCCTCCCTAAGTCGCCCGGTGAACGTTACGAAACTCCATTCGGATAGGCGCTGCCAAACAGAACTTTATCAATAAAAAACATTTGCCGCATTTTGATAGTCTATCGGTGCGGTCGACGCAAGCGGTGTTTCGTATCGCTTTCCGTATGGGCTCGATCGGAAGAAAGCGTCCTGCCGATCCTCATTGCCTGACAGTTTGGAAGTTGCATCAGCCGAGCTGCTGCACGATCGTGTAAGTATCATATTTGGCGAAGTCGGTTTCCGGCACCTTGACGCCGAGCAGTTCAAGGTTACGCGTCAGGTTGGTGGGCTTGGCCGTACCCGTCAGTACGGATGCCACCACAGGCTCGTGCAGCGGGAACTGGAACGCCGCCGCTGCAAGCGGGTAGCCGCCCTCCGCTGCGATTTTCTCCATGGCGCCGACGCGGCCGAGAATGTCCTCGGTGGCCGGCAGGTAGTCGAAATGCGCACCCGGCACCGGACCGGTCGCCAAGATGCCCGAGTTGAAGACGCCGCCGATGATCAGCGAGGTCTGCCGAAGCCGACAAAGCGGCAGCAATTCGGCTTCGGCGGTGCGGTCGAGCAGTGAGTAGCGGCTGGCCAGCAGGATGCAGTCGAGCGGCGCCTGGCGCAGCACATCAAGGCAGATCTGAACCTCGTTGACGCCAAGGCCGTAGGCGGAAATGACCCTGGACGACTTCAACTCCTCCAGCGCCTTTAGCCCGCCATCCATAAACTGGCGGAAATGCAGCTTCGTTTTCTCGACGCCATGCGTATAGGCGCCGATGTCGTGGACGAACAGGATGTCGATTCGATTGAGGCCAAGCCGCGCATAGCTAAACTCGACCGCGCGCATGATGCCGTCATAGGAATAGTCATAGTCGAGCGCAAAGGGCAGCGGATCGACATAGGAATGGTCCGGGATCTGGTCTTCCGGCACCGGCCGCAACAGGCGCCCGACCTTGGTCGACAGCACGTAGGAGTCCCGCGGCTTGTCGCGCAGGAAATCGCCGAAGCGGCGTTCCGAAAGGCCGAAGCCGTAGAAGGGCGCCGTATCGAAATACCGCAAGCCGGCATCCCAGGCGACCTGCAGCGTCTGCATCGCCGTCTCTCGCGGGCAGGCTCGGTAGAGCCCGCCGACCGCCGCGCCGCCGAAGCTGACCTCGGTTATCTCCAGCGCGGTGCTGCCGACACGGCGTTTCTTCATGCAAAGCCTCCCACCGGCCGTTGCCGGGCCTGTTTATTGTCGATGTCGGTTAGCGGTCGGGCTAGAGGGTCGCGCCGAGGTGCCAGGGCACGAACTCGTTGTCGCCGTAGCCGAACTCCTCGCTCTTGGTCTTGCGGCCGGAAGCCGTCTCGACGATTAGCTCGAAGATCTCGCGGCCCATGCCGGCGATGGTCTTTTCGCCCGAGGCGATGACGCCGCAATTGACGTCCATGTCCTCTTCCATCGTGTGGTACATGGTCGAGTTGCTGGCGACCTTGATCGACGGCGTCGGCCGGCAGCCGAAGCAGGAACCGCGGCCGGTGGTGAAGACGATGACGTTGGCGCCGCCCGCGACCTGGCCGGTGGCGGAGACCGGGTCGTAGCCGGGCGTGTCCATGAACACCAAGCCGTGGCCGCTGACCTTTTCGGCATAGCCGAAGACGCCGTTGAGCGGCGTCTGGCCGCCCTTGGCGACCGCGCCAAGCGACTTCTCCAAAATGGTGGTCAGGCCGCCGCGCTTGTTGCCTGGCGACGGATTGTTGTCGATGGAGGCGCCGTGCTTGGCAACATGATCCTCCCACCACTTCACATAGCCGTCGAGCTTGGCGGCGATCTCCGGGCTCGCCGCACGGTAGGCCAGCAGATGCTCGGCGCCGTAGATTTCCGTCGTCTCGGAGAGGATGCCGATGCCGCCGACGCCGGCCAGGATATCGACGGCGGCGCCCAGTGCCGGATTGGCGGTAATGCCGGACATGCCGTCCGAGCCGCCGCATTGCAGGCCGACGACGATCTCGCTGACCGGGATTGGCTCACGCTCAAGCTTGCCGACCTCCTCGGCGATCTCGGCCAGCACGACCAACGCCTTCTCGACAGATTTGCGCGAGCCGCCGGCTTCCTGGATGTTGAAATGGCGTTTTCCCGCGGCGACACCCTTCTGGCCATAGAGGGTGAGCTGGTTGACCTCGCAGCCGAGACCGACCATCAGCACGCCGCCGAAATTCGGATGGCGGGCATAGCCGGCCAGCGTGCGGTGCAGCACCATCATGCCGTCGCCGGTTGCGCTCATGCCGCAGCCCTGGCCATGAACGATGGGAACAAAACCGTCGATCCCCGGATATCTGGGCAGCAGCGTGCGGTTCGCCTCGTCGGCGATGGCATGGCAAACGGTGGCCGAGCAATTGACGCTGGCGAGAATGCCGATGAAGTTGCGCGTGCCGGCACGGCCATCGGCGCGACGGTAGCCCATGAAGGTGCGGGCGCGGTCGGCCTCGGTCGCATGCACGGCTTCGCTCGGCGGCACCACCGGCAAACGCCCGGACTCGAAGACCAGATTGTGCGAATGAACATGCTCGCCGGGCGCGATGGCTTCAGTGGCGCGGCCGATCGCCTGGGCGTATTTGACCACGGCCTCGCCGGCGGCGATTGGCTTGATCGCCACCTTGTGGCCGGGTTCGATCAATGCTGTGGCAACGGCGCCGCCCGGCAGCACCGCTCCGATCTCGATGCGGCCATTGGCAACCGCGACATTGTCGGCGGGAGACAGAAGAATGCTGTTTGCGGCGTTCACGGGCAGTTTCCTGGGTGTTCCTGGGATGCGCTAGCGGATTGACACGCACCTGTTAACAGTTAATGTCTTTTATCGTGAAAAAACAGTTTTGCGTCAATTGTTTTTTCGTGACAGCGCCGCGCGTTGTCATGGACATGCAGAGGACCGGATACGTGAACCAGGGCTGATTTCCGAAAAGCGATTCCGCTTTTTTGGAGCCTGCGCTAGGAACATTTGTCATATCGCGCTTCAAGCCGGCCGCCGCAAGCGCCGGCGCAACGGGGCAGGGGATGTCGAAGAGCAACAACGTCTACAAGGACGCCTACAATCGCGGTCTGCGGCTGCTCGACGAAACGAAAAGCCTGCCGTCGGAGCCCGAGCTGGGCGCGCTGCTCGGCGTCAGCCGCACGACGATCCGCACCATCCTTGCGCGCATGGAAGAGACGGGGCTGATCACCTGGAACAAGCGCAGCAAGACGGTTTTGCGCGTGCCGCGGCCGGACGACTTTTTCCCCGAGGAAGAGACCGACACGCTGTCGCAGATCATCGAGCGCTCCTTCATGCGGCGGTTGCTTGCCGGCGGCGCCGAGCCCGGCATGCAGATTAACGAACTCGAGCTCGCGCGCGAGATCGGCGTCGGCACCACCAGCGTGCGCGAGTTCCTGATCCGCTTTTCCCGCTTCGGGCTGATCGAGAAACGCCGCAACAGCCATTGGGTGCTGAAAGGTTTTACCCGCGCTTTCGCGCTGGAACTGACCGAAATCCGCGAGATGTTCGAACTGCGCTCGGCCGCCGCCTTTGCCGCGCTGCCGGAAGACAGCCCGGTCTGGGCCGACCTCGACCTGCTGGAAGACGAGCATCGCCGCCTGGCGCGCGAGATCGCCACGCGCTTCAACGAATTCTCCGAGCTCGACGAGCGCTTTCACCGGCTGATCCACCGCGCGTCGCACAATCGCTTCATCGTCGATTTCTACGACGTCATCGCCATGATCTTCCACTACCACTACCAGTGGAACAAGGCGCAGGAGCGCGAGCGCAACGAAGTGGCGGTCGCGGAACACCTGGCCTATATCGCAGCGCTCAAATCGCGGGATCCCGATAAGGTCGACGCCGCCTGCCGCAAGCATCTGAAGTCCGCGCGGCACACGTTGCTGACGTCGATCCCGGAAAGCCAGCAGCCGCAACGGGCTTAAAGCGCGTGGCGTCTGAACAATACGACGCGCTTTAAGTTCTTGTTCTTGTGCAATGTCGTTCTCCCAAAACCGCTGCGCACTTTTGGGCGACATGCATTGATCGCGCCGCGTTGCCGCAGCAATGATTTGGCGATTTTCCACCTGCTGAGCCCGTGCTAGGTATCTGGCCGTTGCTGCGTGAAGAGGCAGGTCTTTGAATATCCGGCGGAGACGATGGAGCATGCCGGCCGCGTTCGCCGTGGCCTGCTTGCTCGTGCTCCAGTCGGCGCTTGGCGCGTTCGCCTTCGGCTTGAGCCCAAATGCTTCTCAACTCGACGCTTTCGGCAATGTCATCTGCACCCAGGATGGCGCGGCCGAGCTTCCAGGCGGCGATTCACACCAGCACATGCCGGCTTGCTGCATGCTTGGCTGCGGCGTAGCCTCGGCTGCCTATGCGCCGCCACCAGCTGCCGCCACGCTGCCCGGCAATTTTTCCGTCGAAATCGTCGCTTTTGTGCTGCCGGCGTTCAGGCATATCGACTTTGCCCGCGACCGCTCTCCATCGAATCCGCGCGCGCCTCCGACGACGGCCTGATCCGTCCCAGTTCGCCTTGCGGAATTTTTCGCGGGCGAATTCGTTCAACATCGAAACTGTTCGCGACCGGCCGACGGCCGATTTCTCAGTTCTGGAGCTATCATGTCTCATTCTTTCCGCGTGCGATTCGGCCGCAACAGGTCCTTCCTGCACAGCTTCGAGGAGCGACTCGGCATCACCGTGTTCCTCCTCGCCCTGCTGTTCGTCAGCGTCCAGGCCGTTTTCGCGCATGAGTTCAAGATCGCCGACCTCAAGATCGGGCACCCCTGGTCGCGCGCCACGCCGCCCGGCGCCAAAGTGGCCGGCGGCTATTTCACTGTCACCAACACCGGCAGTTCGCCGGATCGACTGCTGTCGATCTCCTCGGAAATTTCGGCCAAGGCCGAACTGCATGAGATGGGCGTCAAGGACGGCGTCATGACCATGCGGCCAGTCAGCGGGGGCCTCGAAATCCCGGCCGGCGGCAAGGTCGCGCTGGCACCCGGCGGCTATCATCTGATGTTCGTCGGGCTGAAACGGCAACCGAAGCAAGGCGAGACGTTTCCAGCAACGCTGACCTTCGAGAAAGCCGGCACGGTGACCGTCGAGTTCGCCGTCGAGGGCAGCGGCGAAACGGGCGGCATGGCTGACCATGCCAATTGATCCGGAGAAATCTTAAAGGTCGAAATCAGAAGCACCATTATGGAAATCAGAGGGACCATCATGAACAAGTATCTTTTCTCGGCTTGCGCGTTTCTCGTCTTCGGGACGGGTACGGCTTTCGCCCATATCACGCTCGAAACCCAGGAGGCGCCTGTCGGCTCGACCTACAAGGCTGTCCTGCGCGTGCCGCATGGCTGTGAGGGCAAGGCGACGACCGCCGTACGCGTGCAAATCCCGGAAGGGGTGATTTCGGTAAAGCCGATGCCGAAGCCGGGCTGGACGCTGCAGGCCAAGCAAGGCAGGTACGAAAAGTCCTACCAGCTCCACGGCCAGGCGGTGACATCAGGCGCCAAGCAAATCGACTGGAGCGGCGGCAGCCTGCCGGACGAATTCTACGACGAATTCGTCTTCCGCGGCACACTGGCGGCGGACCTGCCGGCCGGCCAAACGCTCTACTTCCCGGTGGTGCAGGAATGTGACGGCGCGGCCGAACGCTGGATCGAGATTCCAGCGGCCGGGCAGGATGAGGATGCTCTGGAATATCCGGCGCCTGGCCTCAAGCTGCTGCCGAAGAAATGATCCTTACGCGGCGTGCTCTATCCGAAAGAGCACTCCGCTGTCGTTGAGGCGGTGACATGAGCGCGGCATCCATCCTGCGAACGGTCCGCACAGCCGGCCGACCCGCGATCTGCCTGCTGGCTGCGATCGTGCTGCTTGCCACCATTGCCGCGCCAAGTCAGGCCTTCGCCCACGCGGCGCTGGTCACAACCGAGCCGACGGACGGCGTCGTACTGGCACAGAGCCCGGCGCAGTTCTCGCTGACCTTCAGCGAACCGGTATCGCCGCTGGTGCTGACCTTGCTGCGGCCTGACGGGACGCCGGTTCCACTGACGTCCTTTCGGCTCAATGCCCAGACGCTCGACGTCGACAATCCGCAAAGGCTCGGATCCGGCACGCATGTGCTGAGCTGGCGGGTGATTTCCGCCGATGGCCATCCGGTCGGCGGCTCGGTGCTGTTTTCCATCGGCGCGCCGAGTGCTGCGCCGGCCGTCTCCGAAGCCGTCGACCGGGGTCTGAGGCCGGCGATCTGGATCGGCAAGGTCTTTCTCTATGTCGGCCTCTTTCTAGGCGTCGGCGGCGCCTTTGCCGTCGCCTGGCTGGCGAAGGGCGGGCGTTCCGGCCAGCGCTTCGTCATCACGGCAATCCTGTGCGGCCTTGTCGCGGCGCCCTTGTCGCTCGGCTTCCAGGGTTTGGACGCGCTCGGTGCACCGCTCACCCGGCTGGCTCAGCCTGATGTCTGGCAGGCCGGGCTCGCCACCAGCTTCGGCCGGACGGTGCTGGTCGCGCTGGTGGCGCTCGGGCTTGGCCTGCTGTCGCTGGTCGGGCCGCGCGGCGGTGCAAAACTGTTCGCCCTTGCCGGTTTGGCCGGTGTCGGTGCCGCTCTCGCCGCCAGCGGGCATGCAAGTGCCGCAGAACCGCAATGGCTGACAAAGCCGATGGTGTTTCTGCACGGCACCGGCATTGCCTTCTGGGCCGGGGCGCTGACGCCGCTCGGTCTTGCCATGAGGCGAAAACCGGTTGAGGCCGCGCCTTTCCTGCGCCGGTTTTCCCAGGGGATACTGCCCGTCGTGGCCGTGCTTGCTGCCACCGGCATCGTGCTGGCTATCATCCAGGTGCAGGCGCCCGCAGCTTTGCTCGAGACCGCCTATGGCCGGCTGCTGCTGGTCAAGCTGGCGCTGCTGTTCTTTCTGTTCACGCTGGCCGCGACCAACCGCTGGAAGCTGACCGGTCCGGCCGAAGCGGGAGACACGGAAGTGCAGAGGAGGCTGTTCCGCTCGATCGGCATTGAAATGCTGATCGTGCTGGCGATCTTCGGCGTTGCCGCCGGCTGGCGCTTCACGCCGCCGCCACGCGCCCTGGCGATCGCAGCAGCGCAGCCGGCATCGGTGCATATCCACACGCCGAAGGCGATGGCCGACCTCAGCTTCACGCCCGGCCATGTTGGGCCGGTTGCCGCCTCGATCGTCATCATGACCGGGGATTTCGGCCCGCTCGACGCTGAGCAAGTGACGTTGGTGCTGTCAAAACCCGATGCCGGCATCGAGCTGATCAAACGCGCGGCAACAAAGCGCGACGATGGTACCTGGCGCGTCGACGGTCTCGTCGTCCCGGTTCCCGGCCGATGGACGGCGCGGCTCGATATTCTCGTTTCGGATTTCGAGATCGTTAAGATAGAGGCGCCGATCGACATCAGGCCGTGAGGACAAGCTTGCTGTCTGCAACACAATTCGGCGAGGCGGTTGACGCGGCCCTGCAGGCCCGTCATTCATTTCGGCAAGAATGGCATCCCGAGAAGAATGGGAGTCGCCACAAGTCGCCGCCTCACAAAAGATCCGAAAGCAGGGAAGAAACGATGGAAAAAGCCGAAATCGGCCTGATCGGCCTTGGCACGATGGGCTCCAACCTGGCGCTCAATATCGCCGAGAAGGGGCACCGCATAGCCGTCTTCAACCGCACCGCCGCGCGCACCGACGCCTTTGTCGAGAATGCCGGGGCGCTGAAGAACATGATCGTGCCCTGCTACAGCCTGGAGGAACTCGCCGCCGCCATCCGGCCGCCGCGCCCGATCATCATCATGGTGCTGGCCGGCAAGCCGGTCGACGAGCAAATCGCAGCACTGCGCGGCGTGCTGTCGGCCAACGACATCGTCATCGATGCCGGCAACGCCAATTTCCGCGACACGATGCGGCGCTTCTCCGAGCTTTCCGATTCGGGTCTCACCTTCATCGGCATGGGCGTGTCTGGCGGCGAGGAGGGCGCGCGCCATGGACCGTCGATCATGGTCGGCGGCACGGAACAGTCCTGGAAACGCGTCGAAAAGGTGCTGACCGCCATTTCGGCCAAGTTCAAGGATGAGCCCTGTGCGGCATGGCTTGGCACCGATGGCGCCGGGCATTTCGTCAAGACCATCCACAACGGCATCGAATATGCCGATATGCAGATGATCGCCGAGATCTACGGCATCTTGCGCGACGGCTTAAGCATGGGCCCGAAGGAGATCGCACAGGTGTTTGCCGGCTGGAACAAGGGCCGGCTCAACTCCTATCTGATCGAGATCACCGCCAAGGTGCTGGCCGCCGACGATCCGAAGACAGGCAAGCCGGTGGTCGACATCATCCTCGACCGCGCCGGCCAGAAAGGCACCGGCAAATGGTCGGTCATCGAAGCGCAGCAGCTCGGCATTCCGGCCACCGCGATCGAGGCGGCGGTGGCGGCGCGCGTGCTGTCGTCGATCAAGGACGAGCGTCTGGCCGCCCAAAAGGCCTATGGCAATGGCGGCGTGACCAAGATTTCTGGTGACAAGGACGCGCTTCTCAACGATCTCGAACTGGCGCTGTTCGCCGGCAAGATCGCTGCCTATGCGCAAGGCTTCGCGGTGATGAGCGGCGCGTCGAAGGGATTCAAATGGAACCTGCCGATGCCGACCATCGCCAAGATCTGGCGGGCCGGCTGCATCATCCGCTCGCAATTGCTGGACACGATGGCGGAAGCCTTCGGCACCGGCGGGGCGGCCACCAATCTTTTGATGGCACCGGCCTTCATCGCGATGATGCAGGAGGCGCATCCATCGCTACGGCGCATCGTGGCAAGGGCGTCGGAAGCCGGCTCGCCGGTGCCGGCGCTGTCGTCGGCGCTTGCTTATTTCGACAGCTACCGCCAGGGCCGCGGCACCTCGAACCTGATCCAGGCGCAACGCGATTTCTTCGGCGCGCATGGCTTCGAACGTATCGACGGGCCGGGCGCTTTCCATGGCCCCTGGGGGAGCGGAGCGGCAGGCTAGCGCCGCGACTTGGACCTAGAGTCCAATTTGCGGTTGCCAGAAGGCAGATATCTCCAGCCACCAACTGGGTGTCGGGTCGCGCCAGGAACCTGCTATGCCGGTAGAGACGATTGACGGTCTCATCGGAATCGGCGAGCCGCGAATCTGTGGTAAGCCGCCGCTCAACCAACCAAAGGACGACACCTGTGAGCGAACCGACCGTGGCCCAGGCGACCGAAAGTATCTATGCCTCGCTGCGGGCGGACAATGCCGACATCGACGCACATATCGCGACGCTTAAAGCGGCGCTGACACGAGAAGGGATAAAACAGGCGGTGTTCGATCCGACCAAGTTGGCGCAGAACAACCGCTCGGGCCGCAAGTTGATGCAGGCTTATTTTCGGCAGCGCGGCGTGAGCGTGAGGTTTTCGGACTAGTAGAGCCGCGCGCGGGTGATCTCAAGCGCGCCGTTTCTCGGGCCGGTCCGGCGGTTCGCCATCTGGACGTCAGGACTGCGCCCAATATCGGTCGTTCGGATTGACGCGCTCCGCGGTGAAAGCTGCCGTTGATGTCCGTAGCCCATAACGGCCAGTATGGGGTGGGAAGCGGACAGGCGGCTTTTGAAGTCATCGCGATCAGACACCAATGGACTAAGTGGATAATTGAAGGTGGTGTTGACCTCGCACCTAACTCGGCGGCAATGTAGATCACTTTAACCAATTGGAGGGGGCAACATTGGCAAGTCATCCGGTATATCTCAGGTCCAGGCAATATCACGCAGATGATTGGCTACCTTAAGAAGAATTTTCCGGCGACCGTTACCTCTGAAACGGTCAAGAAGTACGGTTTGGCCTCTAATAACGAGAGCTACGTGATCAACGCCCTCCAGTTCATAGGGTTGATCGATGAGGAGGGGAAACGGCAGGAAAATGCTCACGATGTGCTGACGACGCATGACGAGGAGGAATTTCAGTCAAAGTTCGCTGGGCTGATAAAGACTTCTTATTCCGAGCTGTTTGAGATGTACGGAGATGAAGCTTGGACCCTGCCGAAAGCGAAGCTCATTGGCTTTTTCGGCAGTCTGATAAGACAAGCGACGTTATCGGAGCCCGTCAGGCCGCTGTGTTCCAAGCCTTTCGCTCCATTGCGGGATACGAAGTATTAGCCGAGCCGAAGGGGGCGGCAGTTGCAGGAGGGAAGAAGCCCAAAGCAGCTGCGGCCAAAGTCCCGAAAGCTAAAATTGAAGCTGCTCCCTTGGATGTCGCCGACCCTGCACATCCGGGTGCTAAAGTCCCCCCGAAGCCGGACATGGCTCTTACGGTCCGCATAGAGATCAATCTACCGGCAGAGGGGACTCAGGATACATATGACGCGATCTTCAAGAGCATTAAGACTCATCTCTACCCATGAAGTCGCTAGCTGTCTTTGAGGCGATTGTTAGAGCGACCAAGAATGTTGGCGAGCCGCATTTAAGCGAGGCACAGGTTAGCGTTCATCCGTTCGACGAGCGCAACATCCATCCCGACATCTCGAAGGTGTCGTTGAAGCTGTTTGATAACGGCCATTACTCCCACGCAACGTTCGAAGCCTTCAAACTCATCGACAATCGGGTGAAAAAATATCCGGGGTCAAAGACACCGGATTCAGTTTGATGATGACAGCCTTCGATCCAAAAACCCCACGGATTCAGCTTAATGAACTTCAGAGCATGAGCGACACCGATGAGCAGTTGGGATTCCGGCACGTGTTCGCAGGAGCAATGTCTGGAATCCGAAATCCCCGTGGCCACGACAACGAAATTGATAGGCCCGACACAATTGACCTCTGCTTAGACCATCTCTCCGTGGCGTCAGTCCTTCTCCGCACGCTTGAGAACCGTAAACATCCGCTTCCATAACCCAGGCCGCCCCGGCATGACGCGGCCTTCAGTCTTATCGTCAGTAAGATAGATTGGTGAATTCATGCTCGAAAATTTCGCCTCGTGTTGTCGGGGGTTAGCTGATCGCGAACACGAGGGTGGCCGTGCCGGTATTTGGAATACGCATCGACACAAAGCGATCAGCGAGCAAGGCACTGCTTTCAACAGATCTGGCTTTGAGCGCGCAAATTCTCGAAGTCGTCCACACGTTGGCACTTAATGAGCAGCAACGGTGGAAGTCAGAATAGTACGCATCCGGTGAAGATCGCAGACGTGCGTATCCGGCGGCCATGAGCACCTGAGCACAGCGGTGCTGGGGTCAAGCTTTCGATGGGGAGACGCGATGATATTCTTCGAGGAGGAGTTTGACCTCCTCGATGCCTTCATCGGTGAATGCCAAGATCCCGTCGTCATCATTGGGCGCCGTACACCCAGATGACGCCGTCCTCGGGCTCGAGACCGAGGGTCAGTTCCTGGATGAGCGCTTCGCTGACGCCGAGGTCCCTGGCGACACGTTCGACGGTGTAGCGCTGCATGATCAGGCCGCCGCTGGTTGGGGCCGCAGTTTTGCGGATCTCCAATTCCACGGCAGCAAATCATCGATCCGATGGGCCGGATAGGCGGGCAGTCGGGCGAGGACGTCGGCGAGCCAGACCTGAGGGTCGATATCGTTCATCTTGGCGCTGACGATCAGGCTGTAGAGAACGGCAGCGCGCTGTCCGCCGCGATCGGAACCGCAGAACAGCCAGGACTTTCTACCGAGAGCGATGCCGCGCAGGGCTCGCTCGGCTGCATTGTTCGATAGGCAAATCCGCCCATCGTCGAGGAACCGGGTGAAGGATGACCAGCGGCGCAGCATGTAGTTGAAGGCCTTGGTCAGGTCGTGCCCGCGCGAGAGCTTGTCGCGCGTCTCGATCATCCAGCGCTCGAGCTTGGTGACCAGCGGCACGCTCCGCTCCTGGCGCACGGCGTGGCGTTGGGCCGGCGACAGGCCGTTGATCGCGCGCTCGATATCGAACAGGGCATCGATGCGCTTCACGGCTTCAACCGCTAGCGGGTAGACCAGGTTGGGCTTGTCGCCGCGCGCCTTCTTGCGCACCGCCGCTTCGATATCAGCCAGCTCGAACACTTTGCGCCGGCTGTGAGCCCAACAGCTGGCTTCCAGAACAGGCGTCGGCTGACGACCCGTCGCATAGAGCTCGCCATAACCGCCAAAGGCATCGGCCTGCAGAATGCCGCTCCAGCCGGCGAGATGCGCCGCGGGATGTTCCCCTCGACGATCGCGGGAATAATAGAACACCGCCGCCGGCGGATCGGCGCCGCCGAACGGTCGGTCATCGCGCACATACGTCCATAATCGGCCGGTATCAGTCTTGCCCTTGGCCAGGACCGGCACCGTCGTGTCGTCGCCGTGCAGACGTGAAGCGGCCAGCACATGGGCTTCGAGCCGCTTGAACAG
>NZ_JBVVQU010000050.1:0-50267 GCF_055811555.1 Mesorhizobium sp. WSM4813 | reverse complement strand
CGGCGCCCCCCGGCGGGGGGGGGGGCGCCCCCCGCGGCGTGTTGTGCGCCCCCCCCCCCCCCGGGGCGCCGGCCGGCCCCCCCCCCCCCCCGCGGGGGGGGGGGGGGGCGCGCACGCCGGCGCGGCGGCAAGAGCCGCGATCGAGGCGAGCACAAGCGTGATGCAGGTGCGGCCGATTCGGACGATTCTGTCGAGTCCAACGACAGCGGTTCCAATGAGGGCGGCGAACACGGCGAGGATGCGGTCGCGGAGAATGTCGATGCCGTTTCCCAAAATGTGGACACGCCTTCCGATACTTCGGAACATCTCGAGGATGTCGCCAGTCACGGTGAGGTGATTCATGGTGAGGCGAGTCATGATAAGACGACTCATGATGAGACTGGGCCTTCCGAAGGCGGTCCCAATTCCATCGCCGCCAGCATCGAAGCGGATGTGATTTCCGAAGCCGTGCCGCAGGCGGAGTCGGCCGGCGAAGCCACGTCCACCGACAATGATCGCGGCATGCTGGAAGAGGTGCAGTCCTCGCACCCGGACGACCATGAGGTCGAATCGGTCGGCGCCGAGGATGCGCTGGAAGAAGCGCGCGACCGCCGCAAGCCGGTGCGCCGGCAGTACAAGATCCAGGAAGTGATCAAGCGCCGCCAGATCCTTCTGGTGCAGGTCGTGAAGGAAGAACGCGGCAACAAGGGCGCGGCGCTCACCACCTACCTGTCGCTTGCCGGCCGCTATTCGGTGCTGATGCCGAACACGGCGCGCGGCGGCGGCATCTCGCGCAAGATCACCAACGCACAGGACCGCAAGCGGCTGAAGGAGGTCGTTGCCGATCTCGAAGTCCCGCAGGGCATGGGCGTCATCCTGCGCACAGCCGGCGAAAGCCGCACCAAGGCCGAGATCAAGCGCGACTACGAATATCTGATGCGGCTTTGGGAAAACGTCCGCAATCTGACGCTGCAGTCCACGGCCCCTGCTCTGGTCTACGAGGAAGGCAGCCTGATCAAGCGCTCGGTACGCGATCTCTACAACAAGGACATCGACGAGATCCTGGTTTCCGGCGAAGAGGGCTATCGCGAGGCCAAGGACTTCATGCGCATGCTGATGCCGAGCCACGCCAAGGTCGTGCAGCCGTTCCGCGACACGACGCCGATCTTCGTACGCAATGGCATTGAGGCGCAGCTCGACCGCATGCTGCAGCCGCAGGTGACGCTGAAGAGCGGCGGCTATATCATCATCAACCAGACCGAAGCGCTGGTCGCCATCGACGTCAATTCGGGCCGCTCCACCAAGGAGCACTCGATCGAGGACACGGCGCTTCACACCAACCTGGAAGCGGCCGAAGAAGTCGCACGGCAGCTGAGGCTGCGCGATCTTGCCGGCCTGATCGTCATCGACTTCATCGACATGGAGGAGAACCGCAACAACCGCTCCGTCGAAAAGCGGCTGAAGGATCACCTCAAGAACGACCGCGCCCGCATCCAGGTCGGCCGCATCTCGCATTTCGGCCTGATGGAGATGTCGCGCCAGCGCATCCGTGCCAGCGTGCTGGAATCGACGATGAAGCCTTGCCCGCATTGCGGCGGCACCGGCCATGTGCGGTCCGATTCGTCTGTCGCGCTGATGGTGGTGCGGGCGATCGAGGAATTCCTGCTCAAGGATTCGCGCAGCCACATCACGGTGCGGACGCCGGCGGCGACCGCGCTCTATGTGCTCAACCACAAGCGCGGCACGCTGGTGGAACTCGAAAGCCGCTTCGGCCTGACCATCACCGTCGAAGCCGACGACACGGTCGGCGCCCAACACTATGCGATCTTCCGCGGCGCGCTGGCTGAAAAGCCTGAAGGCTTCGTGGAGGTGCGCACCTTGCCCGCCTATGTCGAGCCGGAAGAGCCCGCCGACGAAATCGTCATCGAGGAGGTGGAAGACGAGGCCGTTGCACCGGCGGAGCAACCGCGCCAAGCTCAGCAGCCGCAGCAGCCAAGGCCAAGCGAGGATGGCGAAGGCCGCGACCGCAAGCGCCGCAAGCGCCGCAGACGGCGCGGCGGCAAGGATCGCGACCGCGAGCATGGCGCCCCCGTGGAAGGCGCGTCCCTCTCGGCCGCTGCCGATGACGTCTCCGAAGCCTCAAGCGATGAAGGCGTCGAAGCACAGCACGAGGTGCCGGTCGGCGTCACCGAGGCGGTGGAAACGTCGGATGACGGTCAAGGAGCGGATGAAGGTCAGGGCAAGAAGCGCCGGCGCGGCAAGCGCGGCGGCAAGCGCAATCGCCGTGAAGACGGCGAAGGCGAGGTCGATGCAGGCACTGCAGAATCGGCTGACAGCCCTGAAGGCGAAGTCTTGGAGGGCGTAGCCGTCTCCAGCGAGCCGGTAGCAGCGACGCCGGTCGAAGAGCCTGTGGACCTTGCTCCGGCCAATGACGACACGCCGAGCGTCGAGAAGCCGAAGAAGCCGCGCCGCGCCGCCAAGCCGAAGAAGGCGGCGGCGGACGTCATCGCCGAGATGCCGGTAGCCGAGCCGGAAACCTCTGCCGAGGCTCCCGCACCTGTTCCGGAGGAAACAGCCGTCGCCGCCGTCGACGAAAAACCGAAGGGCCGCCCATCGCGACGCAAGCCTGTGCCGGTAGATGCTCCGGTTGAGCCGATCGTGTCTTCGACTGTTGCCGAAGAGGAAAAGACCGAGGAAAAGCCGAAGCGTGCCGGTTGGTGGCAGCGGAAAGGCTTCTTCTAAGCTTTTCGGTGGTTTAGCCTGATCTTTTGACCAAAGAATCCCGCGCTGTCCTGTCGACAGCGCGGGATTTTTCTTATCTGAAGCGCCACAAGCTCTATGGCGCGAAGACTGACCAGTTCATCATCTTCGCCAGCCTTTCCAGCGCAATCGAACCCAGCCTGGAATTGCCGTTGGCGTTGAGGCCGGGCGACCAGACGGCGAGCGAGGCCACACCCGGCACGATTGCTAAAATGCCGCCGCCGACGCCGCTCTTGCCGGGAATGCCGACGCGAAAGGCGAAATCGCCGGAGCCGTCATAATGACCGCAGGTCAGCATCATCGCGCCGATGCGGCGGGCGCGCTCGGCCGACACCACGGAATGGCCGGTCGCCGGGTTCTTGCCGCCATTGGCGAGGAAGCGGCCAGCCAAAGCCAGTTGCCGGCAGCTCATCGCGATAGCGCAATGGTGGAAATAGACGCCCAGCGCCAGGTCCGGCGCGTGGTGGAGATTGCCGAAGGATTTCATGTAGTTGGCAAGCGCCAAATTCCGAAAACCGGTAGCGCGTTCCGAAGCCGCGACTTCGCGGTCGATGATGATGGTCTCGTCGTCGGCCAGGAACTGGATGAAACGCAGGATCTCGCCGATCGCCTCGCGGGGCTGATGACCGGCGAGCAGAACGTCGGAAATGACGATGGCGCCGGCATTGATGAACGGATTGCGCGGAATGCCGTTCTCATGCTCGAGCTGGACGATCGAGTTGAACGGGTTGCCCGAAGGCTCGCGTCCGACACGCTGCCACAGCGCGTCGCCGACATTGCCGAGCGCCAATGTCAGCGTAAAGACCTTCGAAATGCTCTGGATCGAAAACGGCTCATCGGCGTCGCCCGCCATCAGCACGCGACCGTCATTGGTCACGGCGGCGATACCGAACTTTTTCGGATCGACCTTGCCGAGTTGCGGAATGTAGGTCGCGACTTCGCCGCGATCCGTACGCTCCGCCATTTCGGCGGCAATTTCGGTTAAAGCCTGTTCGAGTTCCGGCATTCGCGCTATTTCAGCCAACGTTCGAGGCGCATCATCGCCTCGACCATCTCATCGTGGCTGCCGGCATAGGAAAAGCGCATGGTTCGATGGCCTTGAAGCGGATCGAAATCGCGGCCGGGCGTTGCAGCCACATGCGCCTCGGCCAGCATCTTGCGCGCGAAGGCCATGCTGTCGTTGGTGTGCCTGGTGACATCGCAGAAGGCGTAGAACGCCCCGTCCATCGGTGCCGCCAGCGCAAAGCCGAGTTCGGGCAGGCGTTTGATCAAAAGCTCGCGATTCCCCGCGTAGCGCGCCTTCACCCCCTCCAATTCCCCGGTCGCCTTGAACGCCTCGATCGCGGCGATCTGGGACAGTTCCGGCGGTGAGATGTAGAGACTCTGGGCGATGCGCTCGACCGGCCGCACCAATGGTTCCGGCAGCACCATCCAGCCGATGCGCCAACCGGTCATGCAGTAATATTTCGAGAAGGAATTGATCACCGTCACGTCCTGGCCGTAGGCAAGCGCCGTGGTGTCCGGCGCAGCGTAAGCCAGCCGGTGATAGATCTCGTCGGAGATCACGGCGATGCTGAGCTCTTGCGCCGTCGTCACCAGCGCCGACAGCTCGTCAGCGGGGATAATTGCCCCGGTCGGATTGGCCGGACTGGCGAACAACACGCCCTTCAGCGGCTTTTCGCGATGCGCGCCCTTGAGGTGTTCGGCGTGGAGATAGGCATCACCGTGGAGCTCGATTTCGACGATCTCGATGCCGAGCGCGGCCATGATGTTGCGGTAGGCCGGATAACCGGGTGCCGCGATGGCGACACGGTCCCCTGGATCGAACATCGCCAGAAAGGCCAGGTTGAAGGCGGCCGACGATCCGGTGGTGACGGCGATCCGGCTGGGCAAGACGTCAAGCCCGTAGTGGTCCGCATAGTGCTGCGCGATGGCCTCGCGCAGGCCCGCAAGACCCAATGCGTCGGTGTAGCCGATGCGCCCCATCTTCAAAGCGTTCGTCGCCGCTTCCCTGACCCTAGCCGGCGCCGGATCGGACGGCTGGCCAACCGCCATGGAAACGACCGGTATGCCCTTTGCCCTCAGCCGATTCGCTTCCGCCAGAATGTCCATGGCGTGGAACGGCTCGACGTCGCCGCGACGCGAAAGCGATACAACCATTTGACCTCGTTCCTTGTCGGCCCTTGGGTCGGCCCTTGCCGGCTGCCGGCGCCCAGCTTGGCGTCCCGCGCCGCACAAATGCCCGATTGATGTGAGGATCACAAGTTCGGTAAAGTTTCAGTGCCGACTTTTCATCCTTCGCCCGCTCGTCTACCAGTGGACCTGCCATGTTGAGCCGACCCAAATCGATGATAGCCAGGGCAGCGCGCGCCTTCGCGACGCTTTCTCTTGCAACGACGGTCGCTGTGACCGGCACCGCCAGCGTCTTCGCGCAAAACGTGCCGGTGGTGCGCGATGCCGAGATCGAAGCGCTGGTGCGCGACTATGCGCGGCCGATCTTCAGGGCCGCCGGCTTGCCGGAAGATGGCGTCGACATCGTGCTGGTCAACGACCAGAGTTTCAATGCCTTCGTTGCCGGGTCCCGCCTGTTCATCAACACCGGCGCCCTGATGTCGGCGGATACGCCCAACGAGATCATCGGCGTCATCGCCCATGAAGCCGGCCACATTGCCGGCGGGCACCAGCAAAAGTTGCGCAACCAGATCGAACGCGCCAAAACGATGGCTATCATCGCGACGCTGCTTGGCGCTGGTGCCATCGCTGCCGGCGCCACCACCAAAAGCCGGGGCCTCGCCGGCGCCGGCATGGGGGTCGCGGCTGGCGGCGGCGAGATGGCGCAGCGCAGTATCCTCGCCTATCAGCGCACCGAAGAGATGACCGCCGACCGTTCGGCGATAACCTATCTCAATGCCACCGGCCAGTCCGGCCTGGGCATGCTGAAGACCTTCGGCCGCTTTCAGAGCGCGCTCTCGCTGTCAGGGGCGCAGGTCGATCCCTACCGGATCAGCCATCCGCTGCCGCGGGAACGCATCGCCAATCTCGAAGTGCTGGTCAAGCAGAGCCCTTACGTCGACAAGGTCGATGCGCCGGCACTGCAGCAGCGGCACGACATGATGCGCATCAAGATCGCCGCCTATATGGGAGGCAAGGCCGCCGCATCGCGGCTGATGCGCAAGAACCCGGGCAGCCTCGCCTCGCAATATGGCGACGCGCAGACGAGCTATCTTTTCGGCGATCTGGCCGGGGCGCTCGCCAAGACCAACGCGCTGATCAAGGCACAGCCGAAAAACCCCTATTTCCAGGAATTGCGCGGCGACATCCTGATGAAGGCGAACAGACCGAAGGCTGCCGCCGAAGCCTATGCCAAGGCGGTCAGCCTCGATCCGGCGCGATCCGGGCTGCTGTCGGTCTCCTACGGCCAGGCGCTGATGGCCATCGGCACGCCCGATTCCCTGGAGAAAGCGGTGGTGCAGATCAACAAGGGCCTCGGGCGCGACCGGGAAAACGCCGTCGGTTACCGCCATCTGGCGCAGGCCTATGGCGAACTCGGCAACATCCCGGCCGCGGATCTTGCAACCGCCGAAGGCCATTTCTATTCCGGCGCCTACAAGGATGCCAAGATCTTCGCAATGCGCGCACAGATGAAAATGAAGCGCGGCGAGCCGGGCTGGATCCGGGCGCAGGACATCATAAACTACGCACCATCCGGCAAGAAAAAGTGAACCTTCCGGCCGTGCGCGGCGACATGTAGTGGCCCAATCGGGTCGGGCCGGAAACCAGGCAAGAGGATTAGGGACGATGAACAAGGCAATTCTGCTGGGCACCACGGGAGTGGCGGTCGCTCTCGCCATGCTGGGTTTCGGGTTCGTGACCGGAAGTCCGCAGACGGCAAAGGCCGATGCCGTGCAGATCGCCCAGGCGGCGCCCGCCGAAACCAAGATCGACCGGGCCGAAGTCGAAGGCATCATCCGCGACTATCTCCTGAAGAACCCGGAAGTGCTGCTGGAGGCTCAGGAAGCGCTCGAGGCCAAGCAGAAGGAGGCGCAGCGCCTCGCCAGTCTCGCCATCATCAAAAATGCCAAGGACCAGATCTTCAACTCGGCCTTCGACGGCGTCGTCGGCAATCCGAACGGCAAAGTCACCATCGTCGAGTTCTACGATTACAATTGCGGCTACTGCAAACGCGCCATGGAGGACATGCAGACGCTGACGACAGCCGATCCGGATCTGCGCTTCGTGCTCAAAGAGTTCCCGATCCTCGGCCCGGATTCGCAGAAGGCGAGCGTCGTCTCGATGGCCTTCCACCTGATGATGCCGGAGAAATACGGCGAGTTCCACAACGCGCTGCTCGGCGCCCAGGGACGCGCCACCGAAGCGGCGGCCATCAAGGTAGCGCTTTCGCTCGGCGCCGACGAAGCGACGCTGCGCGAGAAGATGAAGGACCCGTCGATCGCCGAGGCCCTCTCCAAGACCTATGACCTTGCCAACAAGCTGGCCATCACCGGAACGCCCTCCTATGTGGTCGGCAACGAGGTGGTGTTCGGGGCGCTCGGCCAGGAAGTGCTGGCGGAGAAGATCGAGGCGGCCAAGGCCGCACTCTGATCGGGTTCGGCGCAAGCCATTTTCCGCCTGTTGTGGACAGCGAAAGAACCCACTTGCGCTCTTTTCGCAGGCGTCTAAGCCCATTATAGAGGTCCGGCGCGCCGACTGATGGCGGCGCTGATGTGGTGGATTTGAAGTTCCTGCTACTTGGTGGCATCAGCGTTCAGGAACTTCAAATCCATCACATCAGAAATGTATAAATTGCCAGTGTGGCTTTGAATCCGAAATTCGTTCAAAGCGTTGCACCAAGGTATTGCGAATTTCGGATTCAAAACCACACTGGGAAAGGTCGGCATTTTGAAAACGGTTTTCGTCCTGAACGGTCCCAACCTCAACGCGCTCGGCAAGCGCGAGCCGGGCATCTATGGCGGCAAGACGCTTGCCGCGATCGCCGACGATTGCAAGCAGGCAGGTGCGGCGCTTGGGCTCGAGATCGATTTCCGTCAGTCGAACCATGAGGGCGACCTCGTCGATTGGATACAGGAAGCCGCCGACAAGGCTGTCGGCATCGTCATCAATCCAGGCGCCTACAGCCACGCCTCGATCGCCATTCACGACGCCATCCGCTCAGTCGCGCCATTGCCCGTCGCCGAAGTTCATCTTTCCAACATCCATGCGCGGGAATCATTCCGCCACGTCTCCATGGTCTCGCCGGTCGCCGTCGGTGTGATCTGCGGGTTCGGGCCGCTCGGCTACACACTGGCGCTGCAGGCGCTGGCCGCACGCCTATGACCGGCCAACAAACAGAAGGCTCGAAAATGTCGATAAAGAAAAATGGTGTTGACCAGCAGCTTATCCGCGATCTGGCGGGCATACTGAACGACACCAACCTCACCGAGATCGAGGTCGAGCTGGGCGACTTGAAGGTGCGCGTGTCGCGACAGGCGCCGGCCGTCCATGCGGTCGCTGCACCGCAGCCCGCCTATGCGCCGCCGGCAGCGCAGCCGGCTGGCGCAGCTGCCCCGGCAACGGCCGACGTGTCCAAGAACGCAGTGGCCTCGCCGATGGTCGGCACCGCCTACCTGGCGCCGTCGCCCGACGCCAAGGCGTTCATCGAAGTCGGCCAACAGGTCAAGGAAGGCCAGACGTTGCTGATCATCGAGGCGATGAAGACGATGAACCAGATCCCCTCGCCGCGTGCCGGAACGGTGACGGCGATCCTGTTCGAGGATGCGCAGCCGGTCGAATATGGCATGCCGCTTGTCGTGATCGAGTAGAGCCGGGAACAGCCGAAAAATGTTCCAGAAAATCCTCATCGCCAATCGCGGCGAAATCGCTCTGAGGGTGCTGCGCGCCTGCAAAGAGCTCGGCATCCAGACGGTGGTGGTGCATTCGACCGCCGACGCCGACGCCATGCATGTGCGGCTTGCCGACGAGAGCGTCTGCATCGGCCCGCCGCCGTCGCGCGACAGCTATCTCAACATCCACCAGATTGTCGCGGCGTGCGAGATCACCGGCGCCGACGCGGTGCATCCGGGCTACGGCTTCCTGTCGGAGAACGCCAAGTTCGCCGATATCCTCGCCGCGCACAACATCACCTTCATCGGCCCGTCCGGCGATCACATCCGCATCATGGGCGACAAGATCGAGGCCAAGCGCACGGCAAAGCGTCTCGGCATTCCGGTGGTGCCAGGCTCCGACGGCGCGGTCACCGAGGAAAAGGAAGCCAGGCGCATCGCCGCCGAGATCGGCTATCCCGTGATCATCAAGGCGTCGGCCGGCGGCGGCGGACGCGGCATGAAGGTGGCGCGCAGCGAAGCCGATCTTGTCGTCGCGCTGCAGACGGCGCGCTCGGAAGCCGGTGCCGCCTTCGGCGACGACGCCGTCTACATCGAGAAGTATCTCGAAAAGCCGCGCCACATCGAGGTCCAGGTGTTCGGTGACGGTGCCGGCCGCGGCGTGCATTTCGGCGAACGCGACTGTTCGCTGCAGCGCCGTCACCAGAAGGTCTGGGAAGAGGCGCCCTCGCCGGCGCTCAATGCCGAGGAGCGGGCGCATATCGGCGGCGTCTGTGCCAGGGCGATCGCCGATCTCGGCTACTCCGGCGCCGGCACCATCGAATTCCTCTATGAGAACGGCGAGTTCTATTTCATCGAGATGAACACGCGCCTGCAGGTCGAGCATCCGGTGACGGAGGCAATCACCGGCATCGACCTCGTGCATGAGCAGATCCGCGTCGCTTCGGGCGGTGGGCTTTCCATGCGCCAGGAAGAGATCCGCTTTCAGGGCCACGCCATCGAATGCCGCATCAATGCTGAGGATCCGCGCACCTTCACCCCCTCGCCCGGCACGATCACCCACTTCCACACGCCGGGCGGCCTTGGCATCCGTGTCGATTCCGGCGTCTATTCCGGCTACAAGATCCCGCCTTACTACGACAGCCTGATCGGCAAGCTGATCGTGCACGGCCGCAACCGTGTCGAATGCATGATGCGGCTGCGGCGGGCGCTCGACGAATTCGTTGTCGACGGCATCAAGACGACGCTGCCGCTGTTTCGTGATCTTGTCGGCAATGCCGATATCGCCAATGGCGAGTATGACATCCACTGGCTGGAAAAATATCTGGCCGAAGAGGATTAGGTCGCGAACTTATAGAATATAATGGCGCGATGACCCGTCCCTACGCACCAGGCTATCGCATCCCGACCGACCTGCTGCTCAAGGCCTACGCCTCGGGCGTCTTTCCGATGGCCGAAAGCGCCACCGATCCCGAAGTGTTCTGGGTCCGGCCAGAGACGCGCGGCATCATCCCTCTCGATGGTTTTCATACGCCCAAAAGCCTGAGGAAGGCGATCCGGAAAAACCTGTTCGATATCCGTTTCGATTTCGACTTCGAGGCGACCATCGACGGCTGCGCCGAGAGGCGCGAGGAACGCCGGTCGACCTGGATCAACGCGCCTATCCGCGAGGCCTATGTCGAACTCCACCGGATGGGCCATTGCCATTCGGTCGAAGCCTGGCGCGAGGGTCGGCTGGTTGGCGGCCTCTACGGCGTGTCGCTCGGCCGGGTGTTCTTCGGCGAAAGCATGTTCGCCAGGGAGACGGACGCGTCGAAGGTCTGCCTAGTGCATCTGGTCGAACGCCTGAAGGAACGGCGCTTTGCGCTGCTCGACACGCAGTTCACCACCGAGCACCTCAAACGTTTCGGCGCGGTCGACGTGCCGAGGGGCAAGTATGAAAAGATGCTGGCCGACGCGCTGACGGGCGAAGCGGTCTTTTTCCCATGATCTGCGCCAGGGTCAGTTTTTTGCGGCAGGCTCAAGAGGCGTCTGCGCGTGGAACATCATCTTCCAGCCATTGACGCGATGGACATAACCGGTGCTGACCAGCGCCGCATAAGGCTCGCCATTCTCGCGAGTGGCATGGGCCTCATAGGTCAGCATGACAATGTCGCTGCCCGGCTCGATGATGCCCTTGAGGTCGATGTCGAGATCGCGCCAGCGGTTCGGGTCCGTCGCGGTTTCGGCCAGATCGGCGTTACTCATCGTTTGCGCCATCTGTGGGAAAGCCACCAGGCATTCGGTGTCGGCATTGGCTTTGAAATAGGCAGCGTCGCCGGTCCAGAACCCTCTTTCGAGGTCGAGGAGTTCGTCCTTGTTGGCCATCATGGGAACATCTCCGTACCGCCAGCCATGACCAACGCACGGAGAATAAGGCGGTTCCGGAAGCTCAGTATGTGATCCCGAACAGGGGATCCCGCGCGCCTGGCGCTCTAATTGGATTTAGCAGCGTCGGGTGCCGGCACCTCCGACTTCTGCTTGCAACCCCTCAGCCAGACATCGTAGACCGCGTGCTCGACGGCGTTGAGACCAGGGCTTTCGGCAAACATCCAGCCGGTGAAGATGCGGCGGATCTTGCGATCCAGCGTGATCTCGTCGACCTCGACGAAGGAATCGGTCTTCGGCTCTTCGGTTTGCGGCCGCGAATAGCAGATGCGCGGCGTCACCTGCAAAGCACCGAACTGCACCGTCTCGTCGATATAGACATCGAAGGTGATGATGCGGCCGGTGATCTTGTCGATGCCGGCGAATTCGGCGACGGGATTGGTGATGCGTTCCGGTGCCGCCGGTGCCGCCGGCGCCACTGTCGCCTCCGGTTCCACTGGCGCCCCCGGTTCCATTGGCGCCTCCAGCTCCATCGGTGCCCCCGGTTCCACTGGCGCCTCAAGCGTCTGTGCGGCGGCCATGCTAAAAGCCGCAAAAGCGGCGGCGGCCATCGTCAGTCCACCCATCGAGATTCGGCTGAAAATGCTCATGCAAGGGTCCGGTGGTTTGCGCCCGGGGCGATTCTGTCGCGCCCAAGGCTAGTCGCTGCTGTCAGCTCGGCAAGCAGCTAAACGCCAATTGTGGCGATAAAGGACCGATCCGCCTCGGCGAGCGGTTACGACCCGGGCGTCCAGGCGTCGTAATCGCCGGTCACCTGCGGGCGGTGCTGATTGGTGAGTATGGAGCCCTTGGGGCGATAGGCGGCGGCACTTCCGGTGAGGTTCGGCTGATGCGGCTTCTGCCAGTCGCGTGGCTGATAGTTTTCGCTCGGCGGCGCGGCATCGACGCGGTGATGCATCCAGCCATGCCAGCCTGGCGGAATCATCGAGGCTTCCGAATAGTCCCGATAGATGACCCAGCGGCGCGTGCGGCCTTCCGAATCGACACCACCCTCGTAGTAGACGTTGCCGGCCTCGTCCTGCCCGACTTTCTTGCCATGCCGCCAGGTGTGGAAGCGCGTGCCCAGCGTCTGGCTGTTCCACCAAGTGAAAAACTGCAGAAGGAAAGTCTTCATCCAAATCCTCGCGGCGGCAGCAGCGGCGCCTGTTTCCTGCTTATGGCGTCAGGTCATCGCTAAGGCAAGGGTTTTGCCGCAAGAGCCGCGCAAATGGCCGTCGGAAAACCGATGCAGCGTGGCAAGCCTTTCGCGTCTTGTCGAGGCATGCCTTGCCAAGGCTGCCTCGTCTTTCTAAAGCTCTGCGCGTCCATGCAGGTACCCAGCTTGATTGACGGTTGAGGGAGGTAAAGATGGCCCCGGATGCATCCGACCCTGAGCTGCGGATCAGTGCCAGCTCCATTCGCCTGCGCAAGGGCGGCGTCCCGGTCGTCTGCCTCACCGCCTATACCTACCCCGTCGCTCGCCTGCTCGATGAGCATGTCGACCTGCTTCTGGTCGGCGACAGCGTCGCCATGGTTCTCCATGGCCACAAGACCACGCTGGGCGCCTCGCTGGAGATGATGATCGCCCATGGACAAGCGGTGATGCGAGGTTCAGCCAGGGCCTGCGTGGTGGTCGACATGCCGGCCGGAAGCTATGAGGGGTCGGCCGCGCAGGCCGTCGCCTCGGCGCGGCGGATCGCCGGCGAAACCGGTTGCCAGGCCGTCAAGCTGGAGGGCGGCGTCACCGTTGCCGGGCAAATCGCGGCGATCGTCGCGGCCGGCATTCCGGTCATGGGACATATCGGCTTGCAGCCGCAATCGGTGGAAAGCGACGGCGGCTACAGGATCAAGGGACGGACCGAGGAGAATGTGGCGGCGCTTTATCGCGACGCCGACGCGGTCGAGAAGGCCGGCGCGTTTTCTGTGGTCATCGAAGGCACCGTCGAGACCGTCGCCGCCGACCTCACCCGGCATATTTCCATTCCAACCATCGGCATCGGCGCCAGCGGCGACTGCGACGGTCAGATCCTGGTCATCGACGACATGGTCGGCCTGACCGTCGACCGGGTGCCGAAATTCGTCAAGCAATATGCCGACCTGCGCAGCGTCATATCGCAGGCGGCAGCCAGCTATGCAGCGGAGGTGCGCAGCCGGACATTCCCCGGCCCGGGCCACGTCTTTTCCGCCGCAGCCGACAAGAACGAAGCATGAGCCGGCCTCTCGTCGTCGACAGCGTCGCCGCCCTTCGTGCGCAAATCCGTGACTGGCGTCGCGATGGCCTGAGCGTTGCCATGGTGCCGACCATGGGTGCGCTGCATGACGGCCACATCTCGCTGATCAGGATCGCGCTGGAAAAGGCCGATCGCTGTGTTGTCTCGATCTTTGTCAACCCGACGCAGTTCGCGCCGAGCGAAGACCTCGACAAATATCCGCGCCAGCTCGCCCGCGATCTCGACCGGCTGGCCGAGGCCGGCGCACAACTCGCTTTCACCCCTGGTGTGGCGGAGATGTACCCGGCCGGCTTCGCCACCAGGATCTCAGTCGGCGGGCCAGCCGCCGGGCTGGAATCGGATTTCCGACCGACCTTCTTCGACGGCGTCGCGACGGTCGTGGCAAAGCTCTTCCTGCAGGCGTCGCCCGACTATGCGGTCTTCGGTGACAAGGACTACCAGCAGCTTTGCGTCGTCAGGCAGCTCTGCCGCGACCTCGATCTGCCGGTGGAAATCATCGGCGCGCCAACGGTACGCGACGCACATGGCCTCGCCATGTCCTCGCGCAATGCCTATCTGAGCGAAGCCGAGCTCGAGGCGGCGCGCCAGCTCAACGCCATCTTGCGCCGGACGGCGGCGGCACTAGCGGCAGGCGCGGATGAAGGCAGCGCGACCGCCGAGGCCAGCCGCGCGCTCGTCAAAGCCGGCTTCGACAAGGTCGACTATGTCGCGGCGCGCGAAAGCCTGACGCTCGCCCCGTGGCGGCGAAACCGTGACGGACGCCTGCTCGCAGCCGCCTGGCTGGGCAAGACCCGCCTCATCGACAATGTGGAAGTTCCCTCCGCCTAAAGCGCGTCGCGTTTGGATGATTCATGCGACGCGCTTCGAGTTCTTGTTGTTATGCATGTCGTTATCGCGAAACCGCTGCGCACCCTCGGGTCAGGCCCGAGGGCATGCTTTTGCGCGACATGCATTAGGCCAATCAGGCGACCTTGAGATCCTTCATCGCCTTCTCGTAGACATCTTTGATCGGCTTGGATACGTCTTCGGCGGCTTTCGTCGCCGCCGCCTGAAACTCCTTGCCCTGCTCGACGGTCTTTTCCACCTGCTTGCGCAGGAAGGCAGTCTGCAGTTCGATGAACTCGGAGGGCGATTTCACGGCAACCAGGGCTTCGAGGTGAGAAAAGCTGGCCTCAGCATTTGCGCGCAGCGCGGCGATGGTCTTCGGCGACAGCTCATTGCCAGCGGTCTTGGCTGTTTCGAAGGATGACTCGAGAGCCTTCTGGGTCGCTTCGGCGCCGGTCGCCAATTTCGATAAGGCTTCTTTGGACTGCTCGACGCCCTTTTCGGCGACAGCGCGGAACTGATCGGTTGCCTCGGTCGGGACTTCTGCGTTCTCGATGATTTCAGCAGTTTTATCAGCGGTCTTGGTCATGTTTCCATCCTTTGGGTGGGCGACCTTGTAGAAAAGCCGTCTCGTTCATCTAGCAGCCTGACGTTACGGCATCTGCAGTGCATTGCAATATTTTTGTGCGTCGCACCATGCCTTTTTTGCCTCAGCGTTAGCCACTGCTGAAATCTTACCGGGCGTGTTTTGCGGACCAGAGCTGAGAAAGTATTTAGGCAAGAATTGCAAAGCAGTGGCCGGTTTCAAGCACGCCTGTCCGATACACGGTTCGGCCCGGCGATGTGGAGGACTCGAGCCGTGACAGATGCCACGGGTGTGACACCGTGCCTCGCTTTTCTGGCACAAGATGCATGGCTGATTCCCAAAATCCGGAGAACCGGGCCGGCTCCGTTACAATTCGGCCAAAATCATGGTGCGGTCCTGCGCGCTCCAGGGGCGCAGCATCGATGCTCGACTGGAATGACAACGATTCCTGGCGCGGATTCCAAACTTGATACCGGCAAATGTCGAGCGGCTGCTCCCCTATCTGTTCCTGCTTGCATTGACCTGCATCGCGGTCGCCTTCCGGCCGCTCCTGCCTGTCGATGAAACGCGATACCTCAGCGTCACCTGGGAGATGTATCTGAGCGGACAGATCTTCGTTCCGACGATGAATTTCGCGCCCTACCTGCAAAAACCACCGCTGCTGTTCTGGCTTATCGATCTGGCCTGGGACATTTTCGGCGCAAGCCGGGTTGCCGCGATGCTCGTCATCTTCGTCGCCTCGTCGCTCGTCATCTGGCTGACGACGCGTCTGGCAAAAACCCTCTTCCCGGGCGCGACGACATCGTAAGCCGTGTCCCCTGGCTCGTCGCCGGAAGCACCATCTTCGTCATTTATTCGACGCTGATCCTGTTCGACATGCTGCTGACGGTCTTCATGCTCGCCGCGCTTTTGTCATTGCTTGCCTTTGCCACAAGCGGCAACCGTTGGCACGCCGTGCTGGCAGGATTGTTCATCGGACTGGGTGTTTTGACGAAGGGTCCGGTGGTGCTCATCCATGTCGGCGCCCCCGTCCTGCTCTATCCGTTCTGGCGCGATCGGCAAGCCGGGCTGGTGACGCCGAAATTCTTCGCCGGGGCGGGTCTGGCAATTCTCGCCGCATTGATCCCGGTGGCGATCTGGCTGGTGCCGGCAACCATCCAGACGAAAGGCAACTTCGTCTACGACCTTGTCTGGAACCAGTCGGCAGGGCGTGTCACCGGCAACCTGCACAACTCCCACCACAGGCCGTTCTATTTCTACGTCGTGCTGCTGCCGATCATGCTTATGCCGTGGATCTTCATACCCGAAACGTGGCGGCTGAAGCTGGGCGCCCGGATACGTAGCCTGATCGATACGAGATCGCCGGACCTGCGCGCGCTGCGCCTGCTGTCGTTCTCGTTCGTCGCGGTTTTACTGGTTTTCAGCGCGATATCCGGCAAGCAGCCTCACTATCTGGTGCCGATGTTGCCATTTGCGACCATTCTTTTCGGATATTTCATGGCGGAGATTCCACTCGCGAGGCTCAGAAACTCGGCCGTCGCCCTGCTCGCCATTTTCGGCATCGGTCATGCCATAGCATCAGCGACCGCTTTCAAACGCGAAGATCTCATGCCGCTGGCCAACTTCATCGACGGGCGAAAGAATGCCGACTGGGCTGTCGCCTTCGATTACCAGGACGAGGTCGGCTTCCTCGCCCGGTTGCAGAAGCCGTTCGAAAGCACCGACAATCCCCAGGAATGGTTGCGCTCGCATCCTGGCGGCTATGTCATCGACAAATCTAAAGACCCTGGCACGTCGGAGCAAATCGCTTTCCGCCTTCACGTCGAGCGAGGCTATCTTGTCGTCCTTAGGGGACAACATTGACGGCGCCGCAACCGACCGACGCTGCCCGTAAAACGCAACTGACTGCGACATATCCGGGCAGACAAATCTATCCGATCGCCTTCTCGAGAATCAGCGCCGGCAACCCTGAACCACCGCCACAGTCAGCGGTGTTGCCCGCGGCCAAAAACCCTTTCGAGCGGTAGAAGGCGACGGCCGAAGCGTTTGCCTCTTCAACTTCGACACGCAGCGTCCGCGCCTCCGGAAAGCTGGCCTCGACCTCTTCCAGCAGCGCCTGGCCGATCCCTTGCCTCTGGCAGGCTGGATGCACGTAGAGCTGGTTCAGCATGACGATCTTCGCATCGGTGGTGGCTGCGGCGAAAGCCATGCCGCCGATGCGGTTGCCGTCGTCTGCGACCAGGAATTCGGAATTCGGTCGTGTCAGCCGCGCCTGGAGCGAGGCGATCGAATGCCATTCGTCAGTGATGTCGGTGACTTTTGCAGCACCATAGATGGCGTCATAGGTGGCGTGCCAGGTTTCGACCAGCAGCGCGCGGACCGCGGCAAGATCGCGCTCGCCGGCGGTGCGGACGAACATCATCCTATTCGATCCCGAGCTTGGCCTTGACGAGGTCGTTGACCGCTTGCGGGTTGGCCTTGCCGCCTGTCGCCTTCATCACCTGGCCGACGAACCAGCCGGCCATGCTCGGCTTGGCGCGAGCCTGCTCGACCTTGTCCGGATTGGCTGATATCACCTCATCAACCGCCTTTTCGATGGCGCCGGTGTCGGTCACCTGCTTCATGCCGCGGCTTTCGACCAGCTGGCGCGGATCGCCGCCCTCTTTCCAGACGATCTCGAACAAATCCTTGGCGATCTTGCCGGAGATGGTGCCCTCCTTGATCAGGTCGATGACCGCGCCGAGCTGATCGGGCGAAACCGGAGCATTTTCAATGCCCTTGCCGGCTCTGTTCAACGCACCCAGAAGATCGTTGATGACCCAGTTGGCGGCGAGCTTGCCGTCGCGACCTGCGGCCACCTTCTCGAAATAGTCGGCGACCGCCTTTTCCGACACCAGGATCGAGGCGTCGTAGGTCGACAGGCCGAGCGAGGAGATCAGCCGCGCCTTCTTGGCGTCGGGCAGTTCAGGCAGATCCTTTGCCAGCGCATCGACATAGGCCTGGTCGAATTCCAGCGGCAGAAGGTCGGGATCCGGGAAATAGCGGTAGTCGTGCGCTTCTTCCTTGGAACGCATCGAGCGCGTCTCGCCCTTGTTGGGGTCGAACAGCCGAGTTTCCTGGTCGATTTTGCCGCCATCCTCGAGGATGGCGATCTGGCGGCGCGCCTCGTAGTCGATGGCCTGGCCGATGAAGCGGATGGAGTTGACGTTCTTGATCTCGCAGCGCGTGCCGAATTCGCCGCCGGGCCGGCGCACCGAGACATTGACGTCGGCGCGCAGCGAGCCTTCGTCCATGTTGCCGTCGCAAGTGCCGAGATAGCGCACGATGGTGCGCAGCTTGGTGACATAGGCCTTGGCCTCGTCGGCGGAGCGCATGTCGGGCTTGGAGACGATCTCCATCAGCGCCACGCCGGAGCGGTTGAGGTCAACATAGGACATGGTCGCATGCTGGTCGTGCATCGACTTGCCGGCATCCTGCTCCAGGTGCAGGCGCTCGATGCCGACCTCGATATCCTCGAACTCGCCCTGCCGGTCCGGGCCGACGGAGACGATCACCTTGCCCTCGCCGACGATCGGCTGTTTGAACTGCGAGATCTGGTAGCCCTGCGGCAAATCGGGATAAAAATAATTCTTACGGTCGAAGACCGACTTATGGTTGATCTCGGCCTTCAGCCCGAGGCCGGTGCGGATCGCCTGCTTGACGCATTCCTCGTTGATAACCGGCAGCATGCCCGGCATCGCGGCATCGACGAGGCTGACATTGGCGTTTGGCGGCGCGCCGAAAGCCGTCGAGGCGCCGGAGAACAGCTTAGCTTGCGAGGTCACCTGTGCGTGCACCTCGAGGCCGATGATGATTTCCCAGTCGCCGGTGGCACCTGATATCAGGCGCTTGGGGTCGGGTGTGCGGGTATCGATTAGGGTCATAATGGCCTGCGAGTTATCGGTGACGGAATTCAATTCCCAACGTGAATTCCGTCACTCGCTAGTGCAAACCACAAAAAGAGACAAGCGCAAAGCCGAAGCCGACGCTTCACATCGAATCCAGCCGGCCGGCTGAAGAAATAAGGCGTCACGCCGTCGCGATGTAGGCCCTGATCTCCGCGGCCTCGCGCTCGACATCCTCGATGCGCCGCTTGACCACATCGCCTATTGATACGATGCCGTCGAGCAGGCCGTCCTTTTCCACCGGCAGATGGCGGAAACGGCCACTGGTCATGATCTCCATGACCTCATTGACGGTGTGGTTCTCATTACAGATCTTCACCTTGGGCGTCATTGCCGAACGCACCGCGATATCCAGGGCGGCGGCTCCTTCCCTGGCGAGGACCCGCACGACATCGCGCTCGGAAAGAATGCCGACAATCTTGTGATCGCCATTGGTGATGACCAGCGCACCGATCCTGTGTTCGGCCAGGATACGAATGGCCTCGCTCAGCTTTTCGTTCGGCCCGAGCGTCAACACGTCATGGCCTTTCTGCTCGAGAATTGCCTTAACAGTCATGGCGTCCTCCTCAGTTTTACTTGCCGGTTCCTGCCCTGACCGGCTTTCGATAGTGCCAGACATCGTGCGCCGCGATCGATTGCTTTTCAAGTGCGGCGAGGCTCAAGCCCTGAACTCGTCCGGCTGCTGCCGTCGATCAAAAGCGCGCAGCCCGAAAAAGCCGGCGACGAAACCGCCAATATGAGCCTCCCAGGCGATCTGGCTGTCGATGCCGGGCGCGAAGGCAACGAGGCCGGTGGCGAGATTGATCACCATCCAGATGGCAAGAAAAGTCACAACGCCGCGCGAGCGGAACACCGCCGCCATCGGCAGCGGCGCGCCGGCGAAGGCGGCTTTGCCGGACGAGCGGTCGGTGCGGAAGCCAAAGCGGGCGGCGGCCCCCATCATGCCGGAAATCGCGCCCGATGCGCCGACCAGCGGCGCCTGGCCGAGCGGATGCACGGCCCAGAACAGCACCACCGCCGCCAGCCCCGTCGCCGCGAAGAACAGGCTGAAACGAAGCGCGCCGAAGCGGTTCGCCAGCGGTGAGCCGAAAGCCGCCAGCCACACCATGTTGACGGCAAGATGAGCAAAGCCGCCATGCAGGAAGGCATAGGTGAAGGGGCTCGAAAACGCGTGGAAATCGAGGTCGAAGCGACCGGAATAGCGGATCGGAATGAAGGCGGTCCGGATAAGCAGGGAGAAATCCTGGTCCTCGGTGAGCCAGTAGAGCCGGATCAGATGAACGACAACGCAGATCCCGATCAGCGCCAGCACAACAGGCGGCATGTTGAATACCGGCTCGCGGCGCGGCTCCGGCTCGCGGCCGCCCTCGCCCTGTTCGATTTCCGATGGGCTTGCTGGTTCGCTCATATGGCTCGCACTCAGTCGCTGGATTCGACTTCGCGAGCATGTAGATCACGGTCACCCGATTCACAAAGGGGCGAATCGCCCCTCGCAATCAAAGCTGGGGCGAATCAAAACTGGCGCGAATCAAAAAGAAGCCGTCCAAGGTTGCCCTTGAACGGCTGGTCGAGCCCCCGTGCTCCCCCAAACTCTTGACTGAACTGCTGCCGATCGCTGCGAAACGACCGCTTCTGGAGTGGTTTTAGCGTGCCACGTGCGTCGGCGGGGCGCAACGTAAACCACTTGTTAACCTTAACGACCCCGACCCGTGAACAAGTGTTAACGATGCTGGCACGCATCCTGCTCCGCAACGCATGTAGGTCCTCGGAGGGCGCCCTTCTGTTCACCGATGGGACATCAGACGACAGATTGCGCGGAGCAGCACAGCATGAACCAGAACGGATCGATCACGCTGTTCCATTATTGGAACCGGCTGCGTGACGGGCGCCCTGCCCCGAAGCGTTCGGAAGTCGAGCCAGCCGACATCAAGTCGCTGCTGGCCGACACCTTCATCCTGGAAAAGGATACTCGCGGCGAAGCGGTATTCCGGCTCGCCGGCACCAGACTTTGCGCGGTCTATGGCCGTGAACTCAAGGGGTTTTCCTTTCCGTCGCTGTGGCGCGAGAGGGACCAGCGGCTTGTCTCAAAACTGATCCACGGCGTCTTCGATCAGAAATCCGTAGTGCTCATCACTTATGAAGGTTTCAGCCGCACCGACCGCTCCACCAAGTTCGAACTGCTCGCCCTGCCGCTCGACGGCGGCGTCGAAAATCCGCGCTGCCTCGGCGTGATAAGCGCCGCTGAAAAACCCTTCTGGCTGGGCGCGGATCCGATCGCCGACGCCCTGATCGATTCGATCCGTGTCGTCGATCCGGAGAATGAATCGACATTCGCCAAGAACCGGCCGGCCATCGACGTTCCTTCGCTTGTCCCGTCGGAACTCGATCCGCCCCAGACGATTTCGGCGCTCGGCCAGGCGCGTCGCATCCGCCATCTGGTCGTGTTCGACGGCGGGCGCGGTGAATAATCCAGAACGCTAAAGTAGCGGTGTCAGGCTTTCCCCTTTGTTAACCTGCTTTGCTGTAGCTTTCTGACGAAGTTCCTCGCATCAACGCGCGGAATGCCAGACGGGGTGTAGGCAGTCATGAGGTCAGCGGCGGTCGACACCGCGCCGTCCCGAGCTGAAAGGCGTAACTTTCAGCGCGTTCGCGTGAAAATCTACGGACGCTTCATGCTGGAGGATCGCACCGAACATCCGTGCCAGGTGGTCGACATGTCGCCGGGCAATGTGGCGCTTCGCACCGAGCGCATCGGCATGCCGGGCGAGAAAGTCATCGCCTATATCGATCACATCGGCCGCATCGAAGGCGTCGTTACCCGCATCTTGCAGGATGGTTTCGCGATGACGGTCATCGCCTCGGAACGCAAGAAGGACAAGCTTGCAGCGCAATTGACCTGGCTTGCCAACAAGCACGAGCTCGATCTGCCGGAAGATCGTCGTCACGAACGCGTGGCGCCGCGCAATCCGACCAGCGTGCTTCAGCTCAGTGACGGGCGCCAGTACCAATGCCGCATCATCGACCTGTCGCTTTCGGGCGCCGCGGTCGAGATCGACGTCAAGCCGGCAATCGGCATCCAGGTCATGCTCGGCACGATGCGCGGCCAAGTGGTGCGCCATTTCGAGGACGGCGTCGCCATCGAGTTCGCCGTCATCCAGCGGCCGGAAACGCTCGATTCCGAATTCAACGCATCCGGCACCTGACAAACAGCGCACATTACCGCAAGCGACCGGCCCATTTCGGCCGGTTTTTTTGTTGCCCCGATGCCGCGCCAAGGCGCCGCGCCGGCCGATACGGCTCCGCGAGAACGCCTGAACAATTTTATACTGAAATGATTCAAATTTTATGTTTATTCTATAGGAGTTTTACTTAATGTCTACTTCGAGCTTTTGCGTCGAATAAATCCAATCGTGTCATTGTCTCCTCAAACGGGGAGACTGGACGATGAAGAAGACGAGGGGCAAGCTGTTGCTCTTGGCAATGGCGATGCAGCTTACCGCCTGGGGAACGGCGTACGCAGCGGGACCTGCGTTCATGCACACCGGCAGCCGCACCACACAGCCGGTCGGCCATTACGAGTTCTGTCAGCAGATTCCGCAGGAATGCAATCAGCGGACGCCGAAGCAGGCGCCGATCGAGCTGACCCGCAAGCTGTGGGCGAAGATCGTGAGCATCAACAATTCGGTCAACGGCAAGATCGCGCCGCGCACCGACATGGAACTGTGGGGCAAAGAAGAAGTCTGGTCCTATCCCAACAGCGGGTTCGGCGACTGCGAGGACTATGCGCTGGCGAAGCGCCGCGCCCTGATGAGCATCGGCGTCCCGGCCGGCGACCTGCTGATGACGGTTGCGCGCCAGCCGAACGGAGACGGCCACGCGGTGCTGACCGTGCGCACCAGCCTCGGAGAGTTCATCCTCGACAATCTGGAAACCAGGGTGCTGTCCTGGACCGCCACCGACTACACCTACCTGAAGCGCCAATCGAGCCAGAATTCGGGCGCTTGGGTAACGATCAACGACGGCCGCTCCGACGCGGTCGCCAGCGTCCGCTAAGGACGCGATGCAAAAACCCGGTCGAGTCCCCACCCTCCCCGCCCCCACGACCGGGTTTTAGGAGCCGGCCCCGTCCCGGGCCGGCTCCACCTTTTCGGGAGAGACCCGAAGAAGCCCAGATAGCAGAACTCGACAGATAGCAGAACTCGACTTGAGCGTCGCCAAATTTTGAAGTATTGAAAGAATCGTGGAGACGTTCTCTAATTCGTCTGGGATCCGTAATTGGTGACTGTATGGAAGCCGATCTCAAGTTCGGCATCTACCGCTTTAATACTGCGGAGTGGCACTCTTACGGGTGCCGTCTAGTGCGAGGGCTTGTCCCTTCTGAATAAGGAGCAATCGCTTACAGGTTGCTGCACATCCGCTTCATGTTGATGAAGCAAAGGGATGTGTGAATTGAATAATTCAAACAAATAAGCAAAACTCAGAACCGTGCAGGCCAAGAAGCAAAATTGGCGATGCTTCTACTGTGGTTTTCAGATGTGGGATGGAGACCCGACGCTGTTTTCAGAGCGTTATCATCTCCCTGTTGGATCGCTCGACCGCTTCCGCTGCACCGCGGAACATCTGAACCCCCGGATGGACGGCGGCGAGGACGTACAAGAGAACCTTGTTGCGGCGTGCAAGTTTTGCAATCTAACCCGGCATCGAATGGGTAAAGTGCTATCGCCGGCCACGTACCAGCGGCACGCCCGAAAGCGAGTAAGGGCCCGGAAATGGCATCCGCTCACGTGTCACCACTTGTTGAAATGGTGTAACGTCAGACGATCCATCGGAAGACCACGGCCGCTACGGACATCGGAACAGAGCCAGAAACTCTTGGCTCGGTCCAGCTTTCCAAGGGTATTGACCGATGCGGTATGAACCGTCAATTTCAACCTCCGGATCGCTGCGATGTTGGAAATCCCGGAAGATCGGTGCGAGCGCCACCGGATGTTCAAAGCCATCGACGACGCATTCAAGGCGGGCGACTTCGAGGCCCTCGGTGTGGCTCTCGGCGGCTCACCCTGCTGGTTCGAAGAGCAGATGCCTTTTGAACTCGGCCTTGGGCATCCACTGGAATATGCGATCTATTGGAGCCCCACCGCTTTCATCTCGACCTTACTGGATGCGGGCTCGGACCCGAACTATCACCACCACGGCGGTTTTCCGGCAATCATCGCGGCGCTCTCCACCGACCGGGCTGACAGACTGGAAATCGTCCGGATCCTGATCGATGGTGGCGCGGACCTCAACATGCGGGGCGTAAACGACTGGACGCCGCTTCACTATGCGGTCGCCACCCGTAGCGTCGATGCCATCCGCCTGCTGTTGGCGGCGGGCGCCGACCCATCGCTCGAAACCCGCATCGACGACTATACGACAGCCATCGAGGACGCCGACAATGCCGGCTTTGAAGCCGGCGCTTCGTTGCTGCGCGATGCGATGACTAGGCGCGGCTCCAATGGACGGTGAGTTGTGCGACGATGCCAGTGAACCGTATAGCCGAAGATATGAGCAAGGCTGGCCTCAGGCCTTCGTCAGCCCCGCCTTGAAGCGTTTGCCGTTGGCGACGTAGTGCGCGGCCGAAGCGCGCAGCCTGGCGACCGCAGCATCGTCCAGCTCTCGCATAAAACGCGCGGGCGAGCCGATGATCAGCGAATTGTCGGGGAATTCCTTGCCTTCGGTGACCAGAGCGCCGGCGCCGACCAGCGAGTTCTTGCCGATTTTTGCGCCGTTCAGCACGATGGCGCCCATGCCGATCAGGCTGTTGTCGCCGATCGCGCAGCCATGCAGCAAGGCCCGGTGGCCGATCGTGCAGCTTTGCCCGATGGTCAGGGGAAAACCGACGTCGGTATGCATGACCGTGTGCTCCTGCACATTGGTATCAGCGCCGATAACGATCGGCTCGTTGTCGCCGCGGATGACGACGCCGAACCAGAAACCTGCATTGCGGCCGACCCTGACATCGCCGATCAATGTCGCGTCGGGCGCGATCCAGTTGCTGTCTGCGTCCTCGAAACCGGGCGCCTTTCCGTCGATCGCATAGAGCGGCATTTTTCGCCTCCGAATCGTCTCACGCTGAAAAATCAGCCGAACCTAGGAGAATGCCCGCTCGGGATGCAATGTCGATCAGCGCGACGCCCAACGCCAACGCCCAGACCGTAGCGGTGCAACCGCAAGAGATCAGCGCCGGGGCGGAAATGCGGCCTTGCCGCCAGGCGTCCAGGGCTTCGTTGGCGAACATCAGGGGCCCGGCGCAGGCCGTCGCGAAGAGCGAGCGCAGCACATGCGCCGGCGACACATAGGGCTCGACGAAGGCAAGCCGGCGGCCTGATATCAGCTCCATAGCCGATCCGGCCAGGCCGCACGCCGTCAGGCCAATCATAAAAGCAAAGAGTGTGTATTCGACCGGACCCATCTTTACCTTCCATTTACCATGAAATCGCACAGTCGTGTTCGACAGGCGCCGTTGCAAGAGCCGTGCCGCGCCACATGTGCCGCCTACGCACACCCCAAGAGGGACGTCCCCAGGGGACGCCCATGGGACATCTTGGGACAGGCGGCCGAAATTGGGGATCGCGATGAAGCAGGCAGCCACCGCCAACAGTCCGCAACTCACCGTCGTCGATTCCAAGCTGATGAAGCGGGTGTTCTACGTGTTCGCGGCGCTGGCAATGCTTTCGGTGGCGATCAGCCTTGGCGGCAAATGGCTCGGCCGCTCGATCGCCATGGCCGGATACACCGACGACACGACAATCCACGAGGTGGTGATCGGCAACAATGTCATCGCCGTGCCGGCCAACGTCATCCGCTTCGACCAGGCCCGGCGCGACGGCATCGCCTCGCGGCTCGACCTCTATCTGCGCTATCCCGAGATGGACGGCTACAGCGAGGCCGCCCGCGACGATTTCAACCACACCGGATCGAGCAAGGACATCGTCTTCCTGTCGTTCGAACGGCAGATAATGTCGCGCGACATGAGCGGCCGCTTCGCGCCGATCTACAGCGCCCTGATCGTCGAACCCGGCACGCCCGGCCCGGGCGGCACGACGCTCTACGGCTTCACCGAAAAATCAGGCTATTTCAACGAGGTGCTGGCGGTCGCCGATCGCCGGGGCAAGAACCCGTTCGTGGCCCGCTGCCTGGGCGGCCCGAGTGCTGCGCAATCGCTGGCGCCCTGCGAACGCGACATTCTGGTCGGCGACAATCTCAGCCTCACCTACCGCTTTCCCATGGAATTTCTGGGCGACTGGCAGGCGCTCGACGCAGCCATCGCCGCCGAGGCTGCGCGTATGCTGAAGACCGGGCGCTAACGCATTGTGTCTGAAGGGATTACGCGGCGTGTCTATAGGATTATGCGACGCGTTTTGGGGGCAAAATCGCAAAAGGCGGAGATTAGCGCCCCCTTCTCCGCGGCAGGGATGACGGGGCGCCTGCCGTAACCGGAAACTCCGACTCAGGCCAGATCGATGTCGAGGATCGCCATCGAGAAATTATAGTCGCCGTCGTCCTCGTCCTTGAAGACGATGCCGAGGAATTCGTCGCCGACATAGACCTCGGCCGAATCGTCCTTGCGCGGCCGCGCCTTCACTTCAAGCTTGGGGTTCTGGAAGACGCGCTTGAAATAGGCGTCCAGCTTTCTGATTTCGTCCGGCTTCAAAAGTCTTCTCCGATCGTCGGTCTTGCTCGTTTGAGCGCGCTTCTGGCACGTCGACAATGGCGATGTAAAGGCAAGCCGGCGACAGAACCTGGGTAATCGCCTCAAGTCTGCGCTGCCCCTCATCGCCTGCCAGGCACTTCTCCCCGTATAGTGACGGGGAGAAGGACGCCTTCGCCAAGAATTTCGCCAATCTCCAGCGTCGCAGAAAGGGTGCCGAGGTCGCGGCCAGCCCCTTCTCCCCGTCACTATACGGGGAGAAGATGCCGGCAGGCAGATGAGGGGCGGTGCCGACATCGATGATTGGTCTGAAGCGATTGTCCTGGCGAGAGAACCAGACGCCACCCCACCGGAGCGCACAATCGGAGTTCAGCCGTATGTCTGAGCGCCTTGAAATCAAATATCGAAGCTGACGACGTGGTCCATCGTCTGCGACGGCAAAAGCTGGTCCATCTGCCGCGAAGGCTGGTCGCAGCCGGTCTCACCGACGACGCGTGCCGGCACGCCGGCAACCGTCTTGTTGTGGGGCACCGGCGACAGCACCACCGAGCCTGCCGCGATCTTCGAGCAATGGCCGACTTCGATGTTGCCGAGGATCTTGGCGCCGGCGCCGATCAGCACGCCATAGCGGATTTTTGGATGGCGGTCGCCGCCGGCCTTGCCGGTGCCGCCCAGCGTCACGCCGTGCAGGATGGACACGTCGTCCTCAATCACCGCCGTCTGGCCGACGACGAGGCCGGTGGCGTGGTCGAGGAAGATGCCCTTGCCGATGCGGGCGGCCGGGTTGATGTCGGTCTGGAACACCGAGGACGACCGGCTCTGCAGGTAGAGCGCGAAGTCCTGGCGGCCCTGGTTCCACAGCCAATGCGCCAGCCGGTGGGTCTGGATGGCGTGAAAGCCCTTGAAATAGAGCACCGGCATGATGAAGCGGTCGCAGGCCGGATCGCGGTCGTAATAGGCCTGGATGTCGACACGCACCGTCGACGCCCAGTCCTTGTCGTCGGCTGCCATCGCCTTGAATGTCTGGCGGATGAGATCGGAACCGATATCCTGATGGGCGAGCCGCTCGGCCAGCCGATGGATGACCGCCTCCTCCAGGCTTTCCTGGTTGAGGATGGTCGAATAGAGGAACGCCGCCAGCAGCGGATCGCGGTTGACCGCCTCCATCGCTTCGTCGCGGATCGAGCGCCAGATCGGATCGATCGGCTTCACCATGGTCGGGCGGGCAATCGTAACGCTGTTCATCAATGGTCTCCGGCCGTCTAATCCGGCTTGGCGGGTTGCCTATTCTCCGGCCGCACATATAAGCCAGATCGTAGCACGGTTGAACTCAATTTTCCTTAGTGCTTTGTCAAATGGATTTGGTTCACGGAAATTCAAGCGGCCATGGAAAACGAACCCTTGATCGACGAGCCGCTGAAGCACGAGCTTTCCGTGCTCTATCGGGCCGAAGGCCGCCACTATCACAGCTTTGCCCATATCAAGGCGATGCTGGCGCTGGCCGACGACTATCGGGCATCCCTGCACGACCCCAAGGCGGTCGAGGCGGCGATATGGTTCCACGACGCCATCTACGACAGCCGGGCCAAGGACAATGAGGCGAGGAGTGCCGCCCTCGCCGAGAAAAAGCTCGCCGGCCGCACCGATGCGCAGCGCCTTGGCCGCATCACGGCGATGATATCAGCCACCGCCACGCATGAATTACCGGACTTTGACGACGAGACTGCCGTCCGCGACGCAGCGCTGTTCCTCGATTTTGACCTGGCGATCCTGGGGGCGCCGCCCGATGCCTTCGATGCCTATGAACAGGCGGTGCGCCGCGAATATGGCTGGGTGGAAGAGCCGATGTGGCGCGCCGGCCGCAGTGCTGTCCTGAAGAGTTTCCTCGCCCGCCCTCGCATCTTCCACACCGAGGAGTTCCGGCAGCGGTTCGAGGCTCAGGCTCGGCAAAACATGGCGCGGTCGATCGAAGCGCTTAAGGCATGACTCAGAGAGGTTCTAGTGGCAGGGGTTCGACCTTTTGTGGACCCTTAAGGCTTGCGTGTTGCGCGCCCGCGATGTTTTCGCATGTTCCGGGCCGCACTGACTATTAGTATTGCAACGGCCATGAACCAGAATGCCGAAATGACATAGGCGGTAGCTGTTGTGCCAACGCACTCGCTCTGGTCGATGAGGCAGCTTTGATTAACACCTCCACGAAGAACATATCCGCCCACAGCCAGAACAATCCCGGTCATGGAGAGGGCGATCCAGAGGGGAAGCCCAAACCGCAAACCAATCGCGGCGCCGACGATTAGGACCGCTGGCACAACGAGGGTGATCAGTAGTGGGTCGAACGTCATGCCTTAACCCTAACGAAGCGAATATCCAGCTTTCCACCCTGAGCGGTAGCGTCAGGCTTTCACGACTAGCCGCCTGTTGCGATCGCGCCCGACAGCGCGCTTTCCCAAATGGTGGCAATGCACTGTCGCCAGTTCACAGCGGATTTTCGGCATAGAACTCCAGCACCCGCCGCTTGAAGGTCTTGTCGCCGACGGCGAGCATGTGGTCGCGGCCCTCGATGTGAAAAGCCCTGGCGTTCGGCATCAAGGCGGCCAGTTCGTCGGGCGAACCGCCGATATCGTCATTGGTGCCGAGGGCGATCAACGTCGGCTGGGCGATGCGTGCAATGTCGGCCTCGGCCAGCAATTCCCGCGAGGTGGCGATGCAGGCGGCCAGCGCCCGGCGGTCGCTGCGGGTCTGGTCGGCGAAGGCGCGAAACGAGCGGCCGCGCAGATGGCTGGTGGTATCGGGATCGTCGGCGAGAAGGGCGGCGGCGATCGGATCCCAGTCGCCGACGCCGTCGACCATGCCGACGCCGAGACCGCCGAAGACCAGCGTCGCCACTTTGTCCGGATCGGAAAGGGCCAGGAACGCCGATATCCGCGCGCCCATCGAATAGCCCATGACATGGGCGCGTTCGATGCCGAGATGGTTCAGCAACGCTGCCCCGTCGGAAGCCATTTTTGCGGGCGTATAATCGGCCTCTTCATAGCTCTTCGACGAGGCGCCATGGCCGCGATTGTCGAAGGCGATGGCGCGGTAGCCGGCATCGTTCAGCGCCTTGAACCAGCCGGGCGATACCCAGTTGACGTAATGGGTCGAGGCGAAGCCATGGATCATGAGCACCGGATCGCCCTGCCCCGATGCCGGCTGGCGGTCAAGGAAGGCAAGATCAAAACCATCATGGGAGAAAAACTGCATCTGCGACGATCCTGGGCGTTCAGTTGTGCGCAGTGCCGATTGCCGGGTGGCGCAACAGGTCGCCATCCTCGATGCCGCCCCTGGCGGCAGTGCCCGCCTTGAGCTCCAGCACGAAGCGAACCGGCTCGCCGGGCGAGATCATCGCCTCGGATTGCGGCTCGCCTTGCTTGATCGCCCGGATCTTGCCGTCCTGACCGACAAAGATCAGGTCGAGCGGCATCGGCGTGTTCTTCATCCAGAAGCTCACATCCCGAGGCTCCTCGAACACGAACAGCATGCCATGATCGTCGGCCATCTCCTCGCGAAACATCAGGCCGGCCTCGCGCTCGGCGGAGGTGTCGGCGATTTCGATCGAGAAAGAGCGCTCGCCGGCTTTCGTCACCGCGACCAGCGGCTGCGGGTCGACCGCAAGGATCATCGCCCGGCCGTCTGCCGAAGCCGGTTGCTGCGAATGGAAGAAAGCGCCGGTGGCGACGACGAAGGCGATCGCGGCGCAGACTGCGCCCGTTGTCAGCCAGTTCCTGTGAGTCATGCAAAATCCTCGGCCGGAAATCGTCGTAGACCATGATCCCAAAAAGTGGAACCCGGTTTTCGCTGGAGATCATGGTCAAGCAAAAAGCACTAGGGTCCCATCCCGATTCGACCAGGATGGAAGCCTAATGCGAGACCGGCAAGGTACCCATATCCGGGTGAATTTCGGCAGCCATAAGGCCTTTGTCGCCGCGCCCGAAGCGGACCAGTACGACCTGCCCCGGCCTGAGCTCGGTGATGCCGTAGCGACGCAGCGTCTCCATATGGACGAAAATGTCTTCGGTGCCCTCGCCCCGGGTCAGAAAACCGAACCCCTTGGTGCGGTTGAACCATTTCACCAGCGCCCGCTCGAGACCGCTTTCCGGTGTCACCGACACGTGGGTGCGCTGCTCCTGCATCTCCGCCGGATGGGTCGCCGTGGTGAGATCCATCGAGAGCACACGGAACGCCTGCAATCCGCGCTCGCCTTGCTTGACGAGGCAGACGACGCGCGCGCCTTCCAGGGCGGTCTGGAAACCATCCTTTCGAAGACACGTCACATGGAGGAGAATATCGCCGGAAGCGCCGTCATCGGGAAGAATGAAACCGTAGCCTTTGGCCACGTCGAACCATTTGATGGCACCCGCAATCTCGACGAGATCGGCCGCATCGCCGCTCTCGTCCCTTCGCAAGGCGTTACCGGTTCCGTCCCGCCCCATGAAAGAGGCCTTTTCCCCCATAAGAACGCCCCCCTTTTTCCAAGAATACCGCAACTGATTCTTGACGTTAGATTAACACTGCCGCTTCCGGTGTGTGCAAGACCTGCCGTGCCTTTTTTCACGGTTCATTGCAGGAATACCGGATTCGTTGTTTGCCGACACGACCGACTATCGGGAATTGCCCTTTGGCCGGGTGGCCCCTATGTTCCGCCGCCAACGCAACATTTCGAGGAAAATCACATGCGCTACCTGCACACCATGGTTCGTGTCGCCGACATCGATGCATCGCTTGATTTCTACTGCAACAAGCTCGGCCTCAAGGAAGTGCGCCGCCATGAAAACGAACAGGGGCGCTACACGCTGATCTTCCTCGCCGCGCCTGAGGACGAGCAAAGCGGCATCGCCGACAAGGCGCCGCTGATCGAGCTCACCTACAATTGGGATCCGGAAGACTACAAGGGCGGCCGCAATTTCGGCCACCTCGCCTACGAGGTCGACGACATCTACGCCACCTGCCAGCGGCTGATGGACAAGGGCGTCACGATCAACCGGCCGCCGCGCGACGGCAACATGGCCTTCGTCAAATCGCCGGACGGCATATCGATCGAGCTTTTGCAGAAAGGCCCGGCCAAGGCCAAGGCCGAGCCCTGGGCGTCGATGGCGAACACCGGAAGCTGGTAATCATCACAAGATCGAGAGCGGGTACGACCAAGCCGGACATTTTATGGCGTTTCTCGAGATTGCGACTATCTGTCCGGCAATCGCGCCTGCTTCCGAAATTGGCACATCTTGCCTCAGGAGAAATCCATTCATGCCGACCAGCCATGTCGATGTCGTCACCGAACATGCGAGCCGCTATCTGCAGCAGCTTTGCAAGCACTGGGCGCACAAGTTTCCCGTCGAGTTCGATCCGAACCACGGCACCGTCGATCTCTCACTGGGCCGCACGGTTCTGGATGCCGATCCGGCAGCGCTGCATATCGCGGTAACCGCTGACGAACCCGGCTCGCTGGAGCGCCTGCAAACGGTTGTCGCCGACCACATCAAACGCTTCGCTTTCCGCGAAGAGCTGACGTTCGACTGGAAAAGGGCTTCGGCAGCGTAGGCGACCACGTTTCAGCCGCTTCAGCCGGCCGACTCCAGCAGCTTCAGCACCGTGCGCCAGTTGCGAGCGGTGCCGGGCACCTTCAGCGTGCGCGGGATGAGGTTGACAAACACCGATTTGCCGACGCCTTCCGGTGAATGCAGGTAAAGCACGTCGCCCCTGATCTCGAACCGTTCGGGACCTGTGCATTTTTCGGCCAGCCGTGCGACCTCGTCGGCGGTCGGAGCGCGCTCCAGCGCATAGGCGTGGAGCTTCGTCGGCTCCCCGGCAACTTCCGGATAGGGATTGTCCGCCACCAGCCGCTCGAACCAGCCGAAATCGCGCACCAAGATGCGCGAGTGAAATCCCCATTTCTTCTCGAAGGCCGTTTCCAGCTGTTTGGCCAGCGTGGCCGCGTCGCCCTTTGCCGAACGGAACACGACGTTGCCGCTCTGCACATAAGTGACGACGTCGCCAAAGCCGAGTTCCTCGAAGAACGACCGAAGTTCGGCCATCTTGACGATGCGGTTGCCGCCGACATTGATGCCGGAAAACAATGCAACGAAGATTTTCTTCTCTTCACTCATATTCGGGCGCTCATATGATGAACCCGGCGAGCGTCTCGTTGTCGGTGATGTCCTGATACTGGACGCCCTCGGCTTCGAAATTCTCGTTGAGCAGATCGAAATTGCGGCGGTCCTTGGTTTCGATGCCGATCAGCACCGAACCGAAATTGCGCGCCGATTTCTTCAGATATTCGAAGCGGGCAATGTCGTCGTCAGGCCCGAGCAATTCGAGGAAATCGCGCAGCGCGCCCGGCCGCTGCGGAAAGCGGATGATGAAGTACTTCTTCAGCCCCTCGAAACGCAGCGCCCTTTCCTTCACATCCGGCAGCCGCTCGAAATCGAAATTGCCGCCGGAAACCACCGCGACGATGGTCTTGCCCCTGATTTCCTTCTTCGAAAAATCCTTGAGCGCGTCGATCGCCAGTGCGCCGGCTGGCTCCAGCACCACGCCTTCGACATTCAGCATCTCGATCATGGTCGCGCAGAGCCGGTTTTCCGGGATCAGCCGCACGGCCTCAGTGGCAAACTCCCTGAGATGGCGCAACGGCTCGCGGCCGATCTCGGCCACCGCCGCGCCGTCGACGAAATTGTCGACCTTGGCAAGCTTGATGCGCTTGCCGGTGGCGAGGCTCTCGCTCAGGCTTGGCGCGCCGGCCGGCTCGCAGAAGACGAATCGCGTGTCGCGGCGCTGGTCGGCGAAATAATGCGTCACACCCGCCGCCAGCCCGCCGCCGCCGACCGGAAGCATGATGATGTCGGGCATCCGGGCGCCAGGCATCTGGCCTGATATCTCGTAGGCGACGGTGGCCTGCCCCTCGATGATGTCTTTGTGGTCGAACGGCGGCACCATGTGCGCGCCGGCGCTTTCGGTGAATTCGAAGGCGGCGCGGTAGCAGTCGTCAAAAAAGTCGCCGACCAGCCTGATCTCGACGAACTCGCCACCGAACAGCCGCGTCTTGTCGATCTTTTGCTGCGGCGTCGTCACCGGCATGAACACCACACCCCGTCTGCCGAAATGACGGCACACAAAGGCAAAGCCCTGCGCATGGTTGCCGGCGGAAGCGCAAACGAACAGCTCGGCATCGTTGCCGGCGTCGAGTGCCTTACGGAAGAAATTGAAGGCGCCCCTGATCTTATAGGAGCGCACCGGCGACAGGTCCTCGCGCTTCAGCAGCACGCGCGCGCCGGTCTTCTTCGACAGATAATCGTTTTCCTGCAGCGGCGTTTCCGGAAAAATCTCGCGGATCGCGGCAGCAGCGACAGCGACGCGGGAAGAGAAACTGGTCATCGGAAAAATTACCCCGGATCGTCTGTGATGTTCGCGAAGCTAGCACACGCCGTACGTGTTTGATCAGGGCAATCGTTTTGGCTTTCGCGCAACAGTGCGATGGCTGTCGCGCGGCGCTGAGCGCATTTCGGCTGGAAATGACTTACTTCTGCCGCACTTCGGCTGTCCGGGAGGGTTCGCGGAGGTTGGATTAAGCCTTTCGGCCGGAGTGGAATTCTAGAGTTGAAGAAGATTTGTATCCTTGCCCTTGCTTTGCTCGTTGCCGGCTGCGGCGGCCGGCAGACCGAGGAACTGCTCGGCAGCGCCATGGTGTCCGCGCCGGTGACGGAAATCGCCGGCAACCACAGCATCTTTATTGCCACGACGCGCAAGCGCTCCGACGATCCCAGCAAGGTTTTCGACCGTGAGCGCTCGGCCACGCTGAACTATGCCCGCGCCAACGTCACCGTGCCGGGGACCCACGAAACCGGTCGGATCGAGCGGCGTTCGCGCGGCAAGTCTAATGACCCGGCCAAATACTTCATGGCCTCCGACGTCGTCGGCTACGACACCGCGCCGAAATTCTCCAGCGCGCTCAGCACCGACATCGCCGCGCGTGGCGGCCGCGTCATGGTCTTTGTCCACGGCTACAACACCGGTTTCGACGCCGCCGTCTACCGCGTCACCCAGATCGCCCATGATTCCGGCTACCCGGGCACGCCGGTGCTGTTTTCCTGGGCGTCGGGCGCCAAGACCAGGGACTATGTCTACGACCGGGAAAGCGCCAGTGCTGCCCGTGACCAGCTGGAAGTGACGCTGAGGATGCTCGCGCAGACCGGCGCGCGACGCATCGACATCGTCGCGCACTCGCTGGGAACCTGGGTCACCATGGAAGCGCTGCGCCAGCTTGCCATCAACGGCGACCGCGATCTCGGCGGCAAGCTCGGCGACGTCGTGCTGGCCTCGCCCGACATTGATGTCGACGTGTTCAAGAGCCAGATGCGCCGCTACGGCAAGCCGAACAAACCCTTCATCCTGCTTTTGTCCGACGACGACCGGGCGCTGCGGCTCTCCGGCCTGATCGCCGGCTCGCGGCCGCGCGTCGGTGACTACAAGGACGCCGCCGACCTCGCCGACTATGGCGTAAGCGTCGTCGATCTCTCCAGCGTCAAGGGATCGGATCGCTTCAACCACACCAAATTCGCCGACAACCCCGAGCTGGTGAAGATGATCGGCCAGCGGCTGCGCGAGGATGACGGATTTGCCAGCGACCGCGAGGTAACCGACCGCATCAGCCTGCTCGGGCAATGAGGTGCGTTCGACGCCCTGTTCGGCAGGCTTTCGTCGTGCATGTTCACGGTTGTGGCATCATCGGATCACTTTCAACTGGACCGGGCCGGCCCCTGGCTTTATCGAAATAGCGAGCGACGTCACCAGCTTGACGTCCCCCTTGCGGGAGCCTGCGTGACCGTGCGTTCGAAGATTTTTCTCGTCGTAGCGTTTGCGCTCGCCGTTACCGGTTGCGCCGGCCGGAAGACACACGACCTTCTCAACACGACGGCTGTCACGGTGCCTGCCTCCGACATCGCGGCCAAGCATGAGATATTCGTCGCCACCACCCGCAAGAAAGCCACGAAAGATCCGCGGCAGGTGTTCGATGGTGACCGTTCACCGACCACCAGTTTTGCCAGTGTCGAGGTCACCGTTCCGAAATCCATCGGGTCGGCGCCATCGAGCGGGTCAGGGGCTCCTCCAACAGCAATCCGGCGAAGGACTTCACGGCAACTGAGGTCGAATTCTACGAAGGCGCCCCGCAATTCGCCAAGGCGGTCGGCGCCGACATCGCGATGCGCGGCGACCGCGCCCTGGTTTTCGTGCACGGCTTCAACAACGGTTTTGACGACGGCATCTACCGGCTGACGCAGATCGCGCACTCGAGCGGCAAGACCACGGGCTATATCTACGACAAGGAAAGCGCCAACGCTGCGCGCGACGATCTCGAAGAGACGCTGCGCATGCTGGCCAAGACGAAGGCCAAGAGCATCGACATCATCGCCCATTCGATGGGCACCTGGGTGACGATGGAGGCGCTGCGCCAGCTTGCCATTACCGGCGACCGCGATCTCAGCGACAAGCTCGGCTATGTCATCCTGGCCTCGCCCGACATCGATGTCGATGTGTTCAAGAAGCAGATGATCCGCTATGGCAAGCCCGACAAGCCTTTCGCCATCCTGCTTTCGGGCGACGATCGCGCCCTCAGGTTGTCCTCCCTGATCTCCGGCGACAAGCCGCGCGTCGGCGACTACGGCGACGCGGCCGACCTCGCCAGCTACGGCGTTTCGGTGGTCGACCTGAGCAAGACCAAAGGCGGCGACCGCCTGAACCACGCCAAATTCGCCGACAACCCTTTCTTGGTGCAGTTGCTCGGCGACCGGCTGCGCGCGCCAGCCGGCCTGGCGTCAGACGAGGTCAATCCGGCGCAGCCGATCGACAATCTCGGCCAAGGCATCGGCAAGGCCGTCGGCTCCGTCGCCGAGATCGTCATCACTACGCCGTTCAGGGTGCTGACCATCGCCACCGGCGGATGAGCAATTTGGGCTCGCCCTTGGTCGTCGTCAGACGAACAGGTCGACTTTCTGAAACGTCGTCACGTCGATCAGGCCGACATCGGAAATCCTCAGTTCCGGGATGACGACCAGCGCCAGCAGCGAGTGTTGCATGTAGGCGTTGTTCAGCGAACAGCCCATCTGGCGCATCGCCTCGGTCAGCTTGTCGGCCTTGGCCGCGACGATTTCGGCGCGCTCGTCCGACATCAGCCCGGCGATCGGCATTTCGACCAGCGCCAACTCCTTGCCCTTGGAGAACAGCACGACGCCACCGCCGACCTCGCCCAGCCGGTTGACCGCCAAAGCCATGTCCGGCTTGCTAGTGCCGACGACGATGATGTGGTGCGCATCATGCGCCACGCTGGAGGCGATGGCGCAGTCGCTCATATAGCCGAAGCCGGAGACGAAGGCATTGGTGACGCCGCCCGTGCCCAGGTGGCGCTCGACCAGCGCGATCTGGCAGACGTCGTTGCGGCGGTCCATGGCGACCAGCCCGTTCTCCACCGGGAGATCGGCCTCGAGCGCGCGCGTCGGTGCCTGGTTCTCGATCACGCCGATGACCCGCACCCGAACCTCGTTGGCGCCGATAGGCGCGATGATGTCGAAATCCGCCGCTTTGAGCTTCTTGCCGAGCTTGACGGTGTTCTTCGCCGTCTTCGGATAGTCATAGGCCGGAATGTCGATGTCGAGCTTGCCGCCCTTGGCCAGCCTGACGCCGCGGCCATAGACCTCATCGATGGTCATTGCGGCCAGATCGGAGACGATAAGCAGATCGGCAAGCCGTCCCGGCGCGATCGAACCCAGCTCGCGCTCCAGCCTGAAATGCTGAGCGGTGTTGAGCGTCGCCATCTGGATCGCCGTCACCGGCTTCAACCCTTGGCTGATGGCGTGCCGGACCACCCGGTCCATATGCCCTTCATGGACAAGCGTCCCGGAATGGCTGTCGTCGGTGCACAGGATGAAGTTGCGCGGATCGAGCCCGCTCTCCGTCACCGCCTTGATCTGCGAGGCCACGTCGTACCAGGCCGAGCCCAGCCTCAGCATCGCCTTCATGCCCTGGCGGACGCGGGCGATAGCGTCCTCGGCGCGCGTGCCTTCGTGGTCGTCCTCGGGTCCGCCGGCGACGTAGCCGTGGAACGGCAGGCCGAGATCGCGCGAGGCATAATGGCCGCCGACGGTCTTGCCCGCCCTCACCGTCGCGGCGATCTCGCCCGCCATCACCGGATCGTTAGCCGCCACACCGGGAAAGTTCATCACCTCGCCGAGCCCGATGATGTTTTGCCACGCCATTGCCTCGGTGACATCGGCGACCGTCAGCTCGGCGCCGGCATGCTCCAGCCCCGGTGCCGAGGGCACGCAGGACGGCATCTGCACATGCACGTTGATCGGCATGGCGACGGCCTCGTCATGCATCAGCCGCACACCCGGAAGGCCGAGCACATTGGCGATCTCGTGCGGATCGATGAACATCGAGGTGGTGCCATGCGGGATGACCGCGCGGCAGAACTCCGTCACCGTCACCATGCCGCTCTCGACATGCATATGCGCGTCGCAGAGACCCGGCACCAGATAGCGCCCGCCGGCGTCGACCACCTTGGTGCCCTGCCCTATGGCGTGGCCGGCATTCGGTCCGCAATAGGCGAAGCGGCCGCCGGCAATGGCAATGTCGGTGCCGGCGATGATCTCGCCGGAGTGAACATTGACCCAGCGCCCGTTGCGGATGACGAGATCGGCGGGCCTCCTGCCCATCGCGACGTCGACCAGATGCGTGGCTGCCTCGGCCCAGGGTTTTGGTTTCGTCGCACGCGCCGTCTTGGCCATGAGGAGACTCCTGTTTTCCCGACTGTGCCAAGCCGATGGCGTTTTGACCAGCAGGATCAGCGATGATCGAGCGCTCCTCGGCCTTCACGGCGACCGATTTCGAGTCTCGTCGCGAGCTCGCGATTCCTTGCTTTGTGACGGCATTTATGCTATTGATTTCGACATGGTGCTGATTTGCGCCAATGACCCGCCGCCGAGGCGGGTTTTTTTGTTTCAGGGCCATCCACGGCAAAGTGCCAACCGGAAGACGTTTCCGTTTGCGGCTAATCAGATCGCCCTCGTTGGCGGATCTTTCTGGATCCTGGGACGCCGCCGTTAAGTATCCTGCCGCTGTTCCCTGTCGCGGCAATTGAGAAGGTCGACCAGATCGTCGGCCTCTTCGATCCGCATGTCGATCAAGGGGACGCCGACCTCGACCACCGGCAGCCCCGTGAACACATCGATGATGTCCCACGTGCCTTCAGGTGTCTTCTCGATGTCGTAGCGTTGAGTCATGGGGGGGTGGGGATGGAGGAGAAGATTAGCGCGTTTACCCGGTCATCGCTGGTTTGGGCCCCGGGAATGCGGCAATGGTTCCCGCCCGTCCTGATCGAGCGTCACAAGCAATGAAGCAAGGGCGCTGGGCAGTCGTTGGTCGACGCCAAGATCCAGCACGTCGTGTAAATACCGGCGGTTGTCTTTGGAACGGATCAACTGCCGTACGGCGTTTGCAACAGACTTTCCTCGTTCTGTCTCAAATTTTGCCATGTTCGGGATTCCAGTAGCTTCAGTCCGAAACTCAGCCGCTGCGAAATGGTTCCGGCGATCTTGATCAAGTTAAAATCAGTGGATTGGCCCTTGCTGGCGAGGGTTGCCGCTGGCTCGATGACGGCAGCCATGCCGTTGATTTGGCCACTTGTGCTGATTTTGCGCCCGACGCCCCGCCGCCAAGGCGGGTTTTTGGTCCAGGTTTTTAGCGCTATCAATGGACATTGAGGCAAGGTTCAGATTTTAAGCCATATGTCGTTCCTTGCAGCGCAGCGACAAAGCGTGTTTCCAGTATCAGATTTTTCGATGGCAGAAGATGGCTTGACGGCCTTTGGCTGGCGTCTGAAAAGGACTGGCCTGCGGACGTGGCGGAATTGGTAGACGCAAGGGACTTAAAATCCCTCGATCTCTGATCGTACGGGTTCGATTCCCGTCGTCCGCACCACGTTGACATTAAAGATCAATTTGGTTTTTCCGCATTTGCAGGATACCCGTGTGACAACGCTCTTGGGCAGCCGTGGGGGTAGCCGTACACCGAAAAAGGACCGGCTGCCATTAGGCCGGCCCGCCTAAATCGACTGCATCAAAATTGGGAGTTCTTCCCAAATCCACTTCAATGCGTAAGATGTGCTCTGCGATCTTCTGCGTCTGTGCAATAGTGTTAAATTGCTGCGGGAGGGGCTCGGCGATTGCACCATGCACCACCTTGCTTCTTATGGAGCAAAAGTCTTTTACGACTTTCACTATCCCCTGGCTCTCCTCGTACGTCGAACCCAACAACAATCCGGCCCTCACTTTAAGTCGATGAGAGATTTCGGAACCGCTTCTGGCGGCAGCAGAAGCGCTTCGAGTGCTATCGCGATGTCGAGGCTTTTTGGCTGTGATCCCAGCGGCTTTGCGCAGATCGGAGACGGTGCGGCTATCCGACAACGGCGGGCTAAATCCCCAGTCAAGGCAATAAACCTTTCAGCATAGGCAATGGCTTGGTCGGTTATCTCGCCAATCGGCGGGCGCCCGGCTTGATCGCCGCCCCACATCCTACCAAACACTGCTGCCTCGAGATCCGGATCTATAAACTCTTGCCATCGGGAGCCGGAGTTTGGAAACACTTCTCCGGAAACACACAACCCGAGCAGGGCTTGGTCAACCGCCCTCCGTGCTGGCGTATCAGATATCGGTTCGGCCGATGCTTCAAAAGCGCCATGACGAGTTTGGGATGGATGGACTGTTTAACGGTTCTCAGCAACTTTCCGCCTTCAGGGATCGCACCATTCGCACCACAATCGGATCGTACGGGATTTTTTCATCGCTGCTGTAATTTATGACAAAGAGCGCGGCACGGTCGTTGCAGACCGCAATGGCGCGGACATATCGGATCTGTTCGTTCTTGATACCCGAGTAGCTGGCCCATCTCGGCGTGACGTGCCTATAGGTCAGTTTCCAGCCCTCCTTTTCATCCTCGACCATGCGGTGCTCGATCTCGGCGCGAAAACTGTGCTCGCCGAGCCTTGCGCCCCACACGGTAAGAAGGGCATCGTTTTCGCCCCGAAATTCCGCGCCCTGATCCGAATGCTGCGTCAGGACAAAGCCAGGGGGAACATCGAATATGAAGCCAAATTGCCTGACGCCGAAAAGCTGCCACGCTTGCGCTTGGAGATGCGTGCAGCAAAATAAAATCGAAACGAGGCTCAACAGAAAACGTGCCATTGGCATTAAATTAGCGTCGCGTCATATACTGTCCAGACCGGACAAGATTGGCGACAAAGAAAAAGGAGCAGACGACTTGCCGCTGATTAGCCTCGTGCGCGAAAGAAGCTGACGGCTTGTCCACCACGCGGGGGCTATGGAAGATACCAACTAGCGAGGGCGTATGCTGCCAAGCCCAATATTGAGAACACATACAGAACCAGGAGCAATGGAACCACGGTCGGTTGGCTGTCGAGGGCGGCGTCAGCTTTTTCCAGTTCCTCAAACAGATTGCGATCCCGCCTCGCCTTCGTGACCACCAAATCGTCCGGCCCAATTTTACCGTCGGTCTCTCTCGAAAACCTTTTCGCGATATCGGCTCGGATCACCAGATCCTTTGGCAGGCTGCTCGGAAACCATTCAGGAGGATTGTCACCATCGTTCTTGTCCATGGCGCCAACAATGTTTCTGCCTCACTTATGTTCCACGTTTCTAATGCAAGATGGTGAAAGCAGGGCCGATCGGGTTGTTGCGTCCCGATCTGCAGCGGGCAGCGGGGGCATGCCCACGCGAGCAGGAGACCGTACTCACATCTCAAAAAGGGAAACCGCTCCCATCAATACCATAGCCCCTGCCGCAGCAAACCAATAAGACGGTCGGAATATCCTGCGGTCTGCTCTCCCTACAAACTCTCTTACGAGCATAACCGATCCGATCAAGCACAATATAATTGCCGCAAGGGCCGACAGAATAAACAGGTACATACCGGTCTCCACCAAGGTCAGGTACCCAAGTACATGGTGCTGATCTGTCGATGGTCCAGTCGTGGTCACGGAACGCACTTATCCAATGGCGATGGGCAGTACGGTGAGGTAGTTTTGTTCTGAGGCCGAGGCGGCGGCCGCAGGGTGGCGGTGAGCGAGGCGAAGAAGCGCGTTTGCTTGGCAACCACTGTCATCCTTGCTGTCGGCATCTCGAGTAGTTGGTCGGCCGAAGACCTATCGCCGAAGAAGTCACGATCCCGCGTTGTGAACGGTCCGTCCGGTTATTCGGCAAGGAACCTCTGTCGTCGTAACATATGTTATACGGGCTATGGCAAAGCTCCCTCGGCTCCCGCCACCCTCGTTTCGCATTGTGCTTCTCGCGCTCTGCCTTGAGCGCGACGTCGACAGACGCGACGATCTCGTCCGGTGGCGAGTTCCCGGCACAGTCAGATCGCTCCGTCCCGGCGATGCGCCGCGTGCTGTCGGAACAAATGGGATCGACGCCGGTTAACAATCGAAGGGACCGCAAACGAAGCGGTATGATGATGATTGATATTTTTAGCTTCGAACTGGCCAATGCCAGGCTGCGCGTAAAACGGGCCGAGCGCTCGCTTAAGCGTGCGAAGTTGGCGGACGATGGCTGCGTCGCCGTCAATATCGCGTTGTGCGACCGCATACGGTCCGAGCAAAAACGCGTCATTGAGGCCAGGGAACGCATGATGAAGATCGATCGGAAGGATTGACCCATGATGCTCGCGACCCTCCACCTTGAAGATGCGAGACACGGCGAGATATACCGTGCCGCAAGGCTCGTGCTGCTGAGGCAGCAAATTTTGAAGCACATCAAGCGCACGGACGCGTCGGCTCAAAAGGTCGAACAGGCGCTGGCTAGGTTGGCCGAAGCAAACACGATCGGAGACCAACGCGCGGATCAGTAGGGCCGCGCTCATGCGACACCCGTTTCGCCCGACATCAAGGAACGATATCGCCCGCCATGTGTTACAAACTCATGGACACCATGGAACCCCACGGCCGCGGGACGGCGGTCGAGACTGCCGAGCAACGCATCAAACGGGCCGAGCTCGCGCTCGCACGTACAGAAGAAATGATCGCCGAGAATAACGCGCTGTGCAGCAGGATACGGACGCAACGGCGTCTGGTCGAGGCCAAGGAACGGCTGATGAAGATCGATCCCAACAGCCCAGCCAGCAATATGTGAGTCTTTTGCCTCACCTGAAATCGCCTCGGCTGCATTTCCGCACCAAGCCCTGTACTGTCGGTTTCCGCACTATGGATTTCATGTTTGGTGCGGTTTCAGCACTGAAATCTGGCGTTTTCCGCCACTGGACTTTTGTGTTTGGATGCGGCTTTGGCAGCGCGAGCGGCCAGTTCTGCCGCCTCGATCGTCTCTATCTTGCGCCAGTCGTCGGTTGGCTCAGTGCCCTCTTGGATACCCAAGGGTTGACCTAGAAAGAGACTTAAAATCCCTTGATCTCTGATCGTACGGGTCGTCCGCACCAGCACACCGACGGCGTTGCTCGGCGGCACCCAGGTTCCGGCATGGCTCAAGCCCGGATCGGGTTCAGCTTCAGGTGCTGGATCAGGATAATCGTCTTGGCGTCGACAATGCTGCCGTCGTAGATGCCGGCCAAAGCCTCGTCGAGCGGCATTTCCAGAACCTCGATGTCTTCGCCTTCTTCCGGCGCGCCGCCGCCATCCGAGATGCGGTCGGTCGGCGAATAGCGCGCGACGAAAAACCAGAGCCGCTCGGTCACGCTGCCAGGACTCATATAGGGCGAAAACAGCCGTTCGACGTCCTTCAGCCGGTAGCCGAGTTCCTCTTCCGCCTCCTTGCGGATGCAGGTTTCCGGATCGTGTTCATCGAGCAGGCCGGCGCAGGCCTCGATCAGCGGATCGCGGTAGCCGGTGACGTAGGCCGCGTAGCGGAACTGCCGCACGAGCAGAACCGTCGAGCGCTCGGGGTCGTAAGGCAGGATGACCGCCCCGTCGCCGCGATCGTAGGTCTGGCGGATCTGCGTCTCCCATTGCCCGTCGCGCCGGCGATAATCGAGGACGGTCTTTTTCAGGACTGCCCAGTCATCGGAAAGGACTTCCTCCGAGCGGATGCGAATGCGATCTTCCATGGTGAACTCCGTGCTGCCGGCGGTGAACTCCGTGCTGCCGGCGCGAGCCGTAACCGCGAACCGGTATTTGCGCAATCCCGACAGCAATTGGTCCAGAGGCGTGCTTCACCGCCTCGTGTATGGCACAGGCGCAAACCACCGCCTAAATAGCAACAGCCCTCCCCGGAGTTTTCTGATGACCACATCCCTCTTCCATCCGATCACGCTTGACGGCCTCACCTTTCCCAACCGCATCGCGGTGGCGCCGATGTGCCAGTATTCCGCCGATGACGGTTCGGCCAGCGACTGGCACCTGTACCACTGGATGAACCTGGCGATGTCCGGCGCCGGCATGGTCACCGTCGAGATGACCGACGTCGAGCGGCGGGGCCGCATCTCGCATGGCTGCCTCGGCCTTTATTCCGACGATAACGAGGCGGCCGCCCGGCGCGCGCTGGATGCCGCCAAGCGCGTCGCCGCTCCTGGCACCAAGTTCGGCACGCAGCTTGCCCATGCCGGCCGCAAGGCCTCCAACCAGAAACCTTGGGAAGGCGGCGGGCCGCTGAAGGTCGATCAGGACCCGTGGCCGATCGTGTCCGCCTCGGCCATCGCTTACGACACGGGCTGGCAGGTGCCGCGGGCGCTGGAGGACGATGAGATCGTGCAAATCATCGAACGCTTCGCCGAGGCGGCAAGACGGGCCGAGCGCGCCGGCTTCGATTTCATCGAATTGCACGCGGCACACGGCTATCTGATCTTCCAGTTCCTGTCGCCGCTTTCCAACCAGCGCACCGACCGCTGGGGCGGCTCGCTGGAAAACCGCATGCGTTTTGTCGTCGAGATCGCCAAGGCGGTGAGGAAGGCAGTGCCCAAGCTGATGCTTGGGGCGCGCCTGTCGGTCAAGGAATGGGTCGATGGCGGCTTCGATGTCGAGGACGCGATCGAAGTGGCCAAGGCGCTGAAGGCAGCTGATGTCGCCTATCTCTGCTGCTCGAGCGGCGGCAATTCGCCCCTGCAGAAGCTGCCGACCGGCCCAGGCTACCAGGTGCATCTGGCGGAAGCCGTGCGCAACGGCGCCGACATCCCGACGCGGGCCGTCGGCCTGATCGACGACCCGAAGCAGGCCGAGGCGATCGTTGCCGAGGGCCGTGCCGACATGGTGGCTCTGGCCCGCGCCTTCCTCGCCGATCCTCGCTGGGCGTGGCGGGCCGCGGCCACCTTCGGCGAGACGATCCACCCGGCGCCGCAGTTTGCCCGCTCGGTGACGACGATGCAGCACTGGATGAAGGCGGCGGGCTGAGCGGCCATTTCCAATGGCTGCGGCCCCGATGACCGCAGCCTCGAGACCTTTACGCGGAGGGGCGTGCAACCAAATCGGCCGCCCCGCGTTGGCGGCGATGATGGACAACAAGCCTTTCGAAAAGCCAGTCGTGGTCGAACTCGGGCATGTCGGCAAATACCGTGAGATCCGCAGCACCCAGGAAGCGGCGGAGTGCCTGATGACGGTGTGGCCACTCAATCGTGGTCCGCGGCATCGCGATGCTCTCGACACTTGCCTAAAAGTGCTGGAAGGTTATCGTTCGACAGCGGATGCACGCCGGGCATTGGTCGAAGCCGCGAAGGAATCGGACGTGCTGGTTCCCGACGAGAGATTGCCCCAAGGCAAACTGCCCCAAGGCAAACTGTCCCAAGGCAAACTGCATTGAGCAGACTGAGCTTTTTCCACTGGAGGATTTCATGGCGAAGCTGACCTACAAGATCGTCGAGCATGACGGGGGTTGGGCCTATAAGGTCGGCGAGACATTTTCGGAGACGTTCCCTACTCACGAGGACGCATTGCGCGCCGCCGAGATAGCTTCGGCCGAACAACAGGTCGCCGGCACCACGGACGGCATCCAGTACGAGGACGCCGACGGTAAATGGCACGACGAGCTCGCCGACGGCCGGGACCGGCCGCAAACCGAAGTTTCCGACTAGGCAGGCGTCGTTGCTGATGGCTTTTCGCATCTCTGGTTTTAAGAGCTGGGGCTTGACAAAGCATCCCCCTGCGATCCCGGACATGGCGACTTTCAGTCCGTGCCGGGGACGCTCACAATCACGAGCAACAAAGAAGAGTGCTTGCGGCGCAGCCGCTTTACAGGCAGGCTTGGTAGCGCTACCGTTTCATCATCGCGCGTGATCAGGGAGGAGCTTGGGAGCTGCCGCGGCCTGTTAGGAAGCGGTTTCCTTCGAAGACGTCGCAGGAAGCATTCGGGAGGAAATCGATGGCGTCTGTCGCGATTGGCGATGTCTACAAATCATTCGGAACCGTCGAGATTCTCCACGGCGTCAGCGTCGACATAGACGACGGCGAATTCGTTACGCTGGTCGGGCCGTCTGGCTGCGGAAAATCGACCCTTCTCAGGATGATCGCCGGCCTGGAAAAGATTTCGCGCGGCCAGATCGCGATTGGCGACCGTGTCGTCAACAACGTTGCGCCAAAAGAACGCGACGTCGCCATGGTCTTCCAGAACTATGCGCTCTACCCGCACATGACCGTCGCCGAGAACATGGCGTTCTCGCTCATGCTCAAGGGTGTTTCGAAAGCCGAAAGCGCTGCCAGCGTTAAGCGCGCCGCCGAAATCCTGGGGCTGGTGCCATTGCTGGAGCGCTATCCGAGGCAGCTTTCCGGCGGCCAGCGCCAGCGCGTCGCCATGGGCCGGGCGATCGTGCGCGATCCGGCGGTCTTCCTCTTCGACGAGCCGCTGTCCAACCTCGACGCCAAGCTCAGGGTGCAGATGCGCGCCGAGATCAAGGAACTGCACCAGCGGCTGAAGACCACGACGGTCTATGTCACCCACGACCAGATCGAGGCGATGACCATGGCCGACAAGATCGTGGTCATGCATGACGGCCTGGTCGAGCAGATCGGGCCGCCATTGGAACTCTACGACCGGCCGAACAATCTCTTCGTCGCCAGCTTTATCGGCTCGCCCGCCATGAACATGTTGAGGGGCGAAATCGCAACAGATGGCGGCTCACCGTCCTTTCGAGGCTCCGGGGGGATTTCAATCCCATTGGCTGCAGCACCTACCATCGGCAATGGCGATCCGGTGGTGCTGGGAATACGGCCCGAGCATCTGCAGCTGTCCGACGGCCAAGGTATTCCGGTCACCGTCGCGGTGGTCGAGCCGACCGGATCGGAAGTGCAGCTCATCGGCCGGACGGCCGGCGGCGAAGAGATCGTCGCCAATTTCCGCGAGCGCCATTCCTTCACGCCGGGCGAGACCGTCCGGCTCACGGCCGAGCCGGGCCTCATCCATCTCTTTCATGGCGAAACCGGGCAGCGCTTCGAAATGCGCGCCCGGCAGTAAGAACACCGCGTGGAAATAAACAGGAGGAGACGAGCATGAAATTCACCAGACGTGACGTGATCCGCACGACCGCCGGCGTGGCGGCGGGAGCCTTGGGGAGCCGTTTCGTCGGCTCTTCCGCCTTTGCCCAGGAGGGATTGACCTACAAGCCCGAGGACGGCGCAAAGCTGCGGATGCTGCGCTGGTCGCCATTCGTGCAGGGCGATGAGGATCAATGGCTGGCCAACACCAAGCGGTTCACCGAGGCGACAGGCGTCGAGGTCCGCGTCGACAAGGAAAGCTGGGAGGACATTCGCCCCAAGGCGGCGGTTGCCGCCAATGTCGGCTCCGGTCCAGATCTGATGTTGGTCTGGTTCGACGATCCGCATCAATATCCAGACAAGCTGCACGACGTGACGGAACTGGGTGAGTATCTCGGCACGAAATACGGCGGCTGGCACGAGGGACCAAAGCAATATGCGACGCGGGAGGGAAAATTCCTCGGCCTGCCCCTGGCCACCATCGGCAATGCCATCGTCTATCGGGAAAGCTGGGTGAAGGAGGCTGGCTTCTCGGAATTTCCGAAGGACACGGCGGGCTTCCTCGAGCTTTGCAAGGCCTTACAGGCGAAGGGCCATCCAGCCGGCTTCACACACGGCCATGGCGTCGGCGACGGCAACAACTATGCTCACTGGCTGCTTTGGAGCCATGGCGGCCAGATGGTCGACGAGAGCGGAAAGGTGACGATCAACAGCCCCGAGACGCTCAAGGCGATCGAATACGCGCAGGAACTGTACAAGACCTTCATCCCCGGCACCGAAAGTTGGCTCGACGTGAACAACAACCGCGCCTTCCTGGCCGGCGAACTGGGCGTTATCGCCAACGGCATTTCCGTGTATAACACTGCCAAGACCAACAAGGACAATGATCCGAAACTGACTGAAATCGCCAAGGACATACGCACGACCAGCCTGCCGATCGGTCCCGTCGGGAAATCGGTCGAGCTGTTCCAGGTGACCACGGCCGTGATCTTCGACTACACGCCCTACCCCAACGCAGCCAAGTCCTATCTGCAGTTCATGTTCGAGGAACAGCAAATGGCGGAGTGGATCACCTCCTCGGCCGGCTACTGCTGCCAGACACTCAAAGCCTTCGACAACAATCCGGTGTGGACGGCCGACCCGAACAATGCCGCTTACGCCAAGGCCTCGGCGACGCTGCGTCCCAACGGCTATGCCGGGCCGCTCGGCTATGCCTCGGCGGCGACCATGGCCGATTATGTCCTGGTCGACATGTTTGCCAAGGCCGTGACGGGCCAGGCCACGCCGCAGGAGGCGATGGAAGAGGCGGAGAAACGCGCCAACCGGTACTATCGCGTTTGATCACAGCCGAGCCGGGCAGCCGCGACCGCGCTGCCCGGTCTGTTTCCCAGAATCGTGTGGCGGCCACTCAGGCCACCATGCCACCCAGATCTGATGAGGAGCCGTCCCATGGCCGTGTCGTCCGCTGCCGTTCAGCCGCGTCCGTCGATCCCGTCGCGGATCCTGTCGCTCCTGGCCGACAGCCGGAACGCGCTTAGCTTCGGCTTCATGCTGCCGGCGGCAGCGCTGCTGCTGGTCTTCCTCACCTATCCGCTCGGGCTCGGGGTCTGGCTCGGCTTCACGGATACCCGCATCGGTCGCCCCGGTATCTTCATAGGCATCGAAAACTACCAATATCTGTCGGATGACGCCGTCTTCTGGCTCTCCGTCTTCAACACCTTGCTCTACACGATAAGCGCCTCGATCCTGAAGTTCGCGCTCGGCCTCTGGCTGGCGCTTATTCTCAATCAGAACCTTCCCATCAAATCGTTCTTCCGCGCGATCATCCTGCTGCCGTTTGTGGTGCCGACGGTGCTGTCGGCCATCGCCTTCTGGTGGATCTACGATTCGCAGTTCTCCATCCTGTCCTGGGCACTTTTGGAAATGGGCCTGATCGACCATCGCATCAATTTCCTCGGCGATCCGGAGAACGCGCGCGCTTCGGTCATCGCCGCCAATGTGTGGCGCGGCATTCCGTTCGTCGCCATCACGCTGCTTGCCGGCTTGCAGACGATTCCCCAGTCGCTTTACGAGGCCGCCACGCTCGACGGCGCCAGCCGCTGGCAATTGTTCCGTTTTGTGACGCTGCCGCTGCTGACGCCGATCATCGCCATCACCATGACATTTTCCGTGCTGTTCACCTTCACCGATTTCCAGCTGATCTATGTCCTGACCCGCGGCGGACCGGTCAATGCCACCCATCTGATGGCGACATTGTCGTTTCAGCGCGGCATTTCGGGAGGCCAGCTTGGCGAGGGCGCCGCAATCGCGGTCGCCATGATCCCGTTCCTGCTTGCGGCGATCCTGTTCAGCTATTTCGGCCTGCAACGCCGCAAATGGCAGCAGGGCGGCGGAGACTGACATGGCTACGATCAAGAGGGCCACGACCAAAAAAACGAAACGTCCGGAACTCGACGAAGGCGGCATGGGCTACCTTCAGAGCCTTCCGCGGCGCGTGGTGACGGTCTATCTGCCGTTACTGGTGTTCGTCATCGTGCTGTTGTTCCCGTTCTACTGGATGACGATCACGGCGATTAAGCCCAATCACGAGATGACCGACTACGCCAATTTCAATCCGTTCTGGGTCGTGCATCCGACATTCGAGCACATCCGCTATCTCTTGTTCGACACGTCCTATCCGGGCTGGCTGCTCAACACGATCATCATCTCCACCGCCGCCACGTTCCTGTCGCTGCTGGCTGCGGTGTTCGCGGCCTATGCGATCGAACGGCTGCGGTTTTCGGGAGCGCGGCACGTTGGGCTCGCGATCTTCCTCGCCTATCTCGTGCCGCCCTCGATCCTGTTCATCCCGCTGTCGGTGATGGTGTTCAACCTTGGGCTTTTCGACACGCCCTTCGCGCTCATTCTCACTTACCCGACCTTCCTGATCCCGTTCTGCACTTGGCTGCTGATGGGTTACTTCCGCTCCATCCCGTTCGAACTGGAAGAATGCGCGCTCATTGACGGGGCGAGCCGGTGGCAGATCCTCACCAAGATCGTGCTGCCGCTGTCGGTGCCCGGCCTGATTTCCGCCGGCATATTCGCATTCACCCTGTCATGGAACGAATTCATCTATGCGCTGACGTTCATCCAGTCGTCCGAAAACAAGACTGTGCCGGTCGGGGTGCTCACGGAGCTTGTCCGCTCCGACGTCTACGAGTGGGGAGCGCTGATGGCCGGAGCCCTGATCGGCTCGCTGCCGGTGGTCGTGCTTTATTCCTTCTTTGTCGAGCACTACGTGTCCTCGATGACCGGTGCGGTGAAGGAATAGCGCCCTGCCGCAGTCGGCGCTCGACCGGCCAATTGTCGAAGTCGGCGCCGCCCCTCATCCGCCTGCCGGCACCTTCTCCCCGTATAGTGACGGGGAGAAGGGGCTGGTGTCCGAACCGGATAGATAGGTAACAGAATGGACCGATTGCATGGGTGACAGTTTTCTTGTCCGCCGGGAGGACCGG